>JBIOWO010000113.1:0-26620 GCA_044868555.1 Lacipirellulaceae bacterium
GGCGACCGCGTCGCCGCCCCCACCCGCCCACCTGAAGGAGCGCCCCTTGGCTGCCGTTCGTTGGATCAAGTTCTGCTATCTGGCCTACCTCTCGCAACCAAAGGACGAGCGTCAACTTTACCGGTTAGTCAAGGCCCGGCGAGTTTCCCGAATTGTGGAAGTGGGCATCAGCGATCTGGCTCGAGCGGCACGGCTGATCGAGGTGGCCCAGCGCTACGCCGGCGAACAGAAAGTCTGCTACACGGGTCTCGATTGGTTCGACGCCCGCTCCAGCGAGCTCGAACCACTATCGCTCAAGCAGGCGCACCGCGCGCTGCAGGCGACAGCCGCGCAAGTGCGGCTGGTGCCGGGTCCGCCCGGAAACTCACTGGCCGCTGTGGCCAACTCCCACCAGAACACCGACTTGATCATCATTTCGCCAACCGTTTCCGACGGTGAACTTGCGCGGGCCTGGTTCTATGTGCCGCGCATGCTCCGCGACCAGTCGGCCGTCCTCCGCGAGCACCGCGGCGCGGATGGCCAACCGACGTTCTTGAAGCTATCGGCCAGCGAGCTGGCCGAACGGGCCGGCCAAAGCGCACCCCGTCGCGCCGCCTGACCCATTCGTTGCTACCGGCCGAAGTGTCCGACTGGTGGCTCGGGCAACACCCGAGAATTAAGAGCGCGGCATTCGCTGGCGAACTCGCGGCACGTCTGCGTGTCCTCCCGGTAGCATGCAATTCCCCCTGCCCCAGGGGCTACCGGCTGGGTACGATAGAAGGTGATTCCCCGGGACCAACGATCGTTTGGCGATCGCCCCGGCATCCCTCCCCGCTGTCAGGCGGCAAGGCGCCAATCCATGCCCGCTCAAGGAACTAACGGTCAGCCCGTCAGTCGATCGACCTCGCCCGGCGAGGAAACGGTCGTGGTCCAGCGGCCCGTTTTCCACAGCGACGACAGTAGCGATGTCCGGGCCCGCAAGGACGCCCGCCGCCACGTCGCCCTGGTCGAGGGCAGCACTCCGCATCTCAGCGCCGAAACACGCGACACGCTCCGCTACCGCCTGCGGATCTCCGCCGTCTTGCTTTTCATCGGTTTCTCGGCGTTCCTCTTCCGTTGGCTGTTCCATTGGAACGAATGGTTCACGCCGGAGCACAGCTTTTTGTTCTACGCGCACGCGCTGGTCACGGTCGCGCTCGGCGCTGCCGCCATCAAGCTCTGCCGACGCTGCCAATTGTCGCTTACAGCGCTACGGTTCGCCGAACTCGTGATCTTCGGCGCCCCTGCGCTGTACTTCGTGGCGAAGGTTGTTCACCAGACTCGCTTCGATATCGCCAGCTCGCATCCGCATCTCAGCTACATTATCGATCCCTGGCTGCTCTTGATCTTCGCCTACGCGATCTTCATCCCCAATACGTGGCAGCGCGCGGCGACCGTGCTCACGTTGTTGGCCGCGATGCCTGTGGCCATCCTTGGCTATTTCTGGGCTGCCTCGCCCGCCTTTCAGCAACTAATCGCCCTGCCCGACTATGCCGGCTTCATCAGTGGGCAGGTGCTTCTATTGGCGATGATCGTGCTCACGGCCATTGTAGGAGTCCGCACCATCGGCACACTCCGCAGCGAAGTCTTCGCCGCCAAGCAGCTCGGTCAATATCGGCTCAAGCAGAAGCTTGGCTCCGGCGGCATGGGCGAGGTCTACCTGGCTGAGCACCAGATGATGAAGCGGCCCTGTGCCGTGAAGCTCATTCGCGCGGAAAAGGCCGGCGATCCGCAGATGCTGGCCCGCTTCGAGCGCGAAGTCCGCGCCACCGCCAAGCTCTCGCACTGGAACTCGATCGACATCTACGACTACGGCCGCACCGCCGACGGCACCTTCTATTACGTGATGGAGTTCCTGCCAGGCCACAACGTCGGCGAGATCGTCAAAGACTACGGCCCTGTTTCCGCCGCTCGCACCGTGTACCTGATGGACCAGGTCTGCGCCGCCCTCAACGAAGCCCACGGCATCGGGCTCGTGCATCGCGACATCAAGCCGGCCAACATCTTCTGCGCCTATCGCGGCGGCATCTTCGACGTCGCCAAGCTGCTCGACTTCGGGCTGGCCAAGCCTACGGTTGAAATGCCCGGCGAATCGCAGCTCACGATGGAAGGCACGGTGACCGGCTCGCCGCTGTTCATGTCGCCCGAGCAGGCCGCCAGCGAGGACTCGCTCGACGCCCGTAGCGACATCTACTCGCTCGGCGCGGTGATGTACTACATGCTCACCGGCCAGCCGCCGTTCATGTTCGATAACCCGGTCAAGGTAATGATCGCCCACGCCTCGCAGGAAGTCGTCCCGCCGCGGCAGATCAACCCGGCCATCCCAGCCGAGCTGGAGGAGATCATCCTCCGTTGCCTGGAGAAAGATCCCGAACATCGCTTCCAGGACGTGCTCGCGCTGCAGCGGGCCATGCGCGAGTTGGTGCTCGACGACACCTGGTCCAGCGACCGCGCCGCCGAATGGTGGAGCTGCAACGGCTGCCCACAGCGCAAGAAGCTCGCGGCCGAGCTCGTCGAAGCCGCCGCGGTCTAAATCGGTTCCGCCATTTAGCGGCGGAGCTTGCTCCGCACGTTTTCAGCGCGGTGCGTCTTACGCCCGTTTAATCAGCCGCAACAGCAGCACCAGCACCACGGCGCCCACGGTCGCCGTAATCAGCGCACCAATGATGCCGCCCGCGCTGATACCCATCAGCCCGAACAGCCAGCCACCGAGCATCGCGCCGATCACGCCGACGATCAGATCGCCGATCAGGCCGAACCCGCCGCCCTTGGTAAGTTGTCCCGCCAGCCAACCGGCCACCAGACCAATGATCAGAAACCACAACAGGTCCATAACGCACCCCGAGAACAGAAGTCGGAAAAGTACTCGCGATTGACTGCGGACCCACCCGGTGGGCACCGCCCGCCACTTCTAGCTACAATAAACACCTCGCCAAAGTTCAGCTAGTCCCGCGCGGTCAACCCTCGCCCGGTCCCGGTGAGGGACCGTTAGAAGGTTCCTACTCGCTACACCGTTGCTGGAAATGCTTCAGATATTCCAACTTGTGAGATGGTGGCATGATCTATAACGACCTTGAGTTCCAACGACGGCGATTCTACTCGATTGCCGCAAGCCTGCTGCTCTCGTTACTAACTACGCAAACCACCCACGCCGCCGACCGCTGGACGCCCGAACGAGCGAACGAATGGTACAACGCCCAGCCCTGGCTCGTCGGCTGCAACTTCCTCCCCAGCACGGCCATCAATCAGCTCGAAATGTGGCAGGCCGACACGTTCGATCCCGGCACGATCGATCGCGAGCTCGGCTGGGCTGAGTCGATCGGCTTCAACACCGTCCGCGTGTTCCTGCACGACATTCCCTGGCGCGAGGACCGGGCCGGCTTCTTCCAGCGGATCGACAAGTTCCTCGAGATCGCCGCCAAGCACAGCATCCGCCCGCTCGTCGTCTTTTTCGACGGCGTATGGGACCCCGATCCGCAGAGCGGCTCGCAGCGCCGGCCGCGCACCGGCGTCCACAACAGCGGCTGGGTGCAAAGCCCCGGCCGCGTCGTGCTTGTCGATCCGTTCAAACAGGATGAGTTCGGCCCCTACGTGCAGGACGTGCTCCAGCGTTACGGTCAGGACAAACGCGTCCTCGCCTGGGACCTCTTCAACGAGCCGGACAATCCGAATGGGAACAGCTATGGCCCGTTGGAACTGAAAAACAAGGACGAAGCCGCCGCCCGCCTGGTCCGCCTGTCGTTTCAATGGGCCCGCGCGGTAAACCCGTCGCAGCCGCTCACCGTCGGCGTGTGGCGACTCGAAAATTGGGACGAGCCCGAGAAGCTCAACCAGGTGCATCGCGCCGCCGTCGAGCTCAGCGATATCATCTCGTTCCACGACTACGGCAAGACCGACGTCACGCAGCGCCGCATCGACGAGCTCAAAACCTACGGCCGGCCGCTGTTGTGCACCGAGTTCATGGCCCGCGGCAACGGCAGCACGTTCGAAGATGCTCTGCCGCTCTTCAAGAAAGAGCGTATCGCCGCCTACTGCTGGGGCCTCGTGGATGGCAAATCGCAAACCAAGTACCCATGGAACACCTGGCAAATGCCGCTCCTCACCGAGCCCGATCCCTGGCACCACGACGTGTTCCACGCCAACGGCAAGCCCTACCGCGAGGAAGAAGTGACGCTGATCCGCAATCTGACGGGCCACTAGTGCAGGTGCCAGCGAGCCACCAGTGGCCTAAAATGGTAGACTACCAGGGAAACGGTGTGCCCGAACCGAGAAGCCGGCGGACTGGTCACTTCAGTGACCAGTTTACGGGCCCAAGCCCCATCCACACCGTCCCCCCGCACACCCAGTTTCCCGCCTAGCACCCAATCCCATGAATCCCCGCACACTATTCGAAAAAATCTGGGACGAGCACGTCGTGTATGACGAGCCGGGCCGGCAGACGATTCTTTACGTCGACTTGCACCTCGTGCACGAAGTCACCAGCCCGCAGGCGTTCGAAAGCCTCCGCCTCTCTGGTCGCAAGGTCCGCCGCCCCGAACACACGCTCTCCACCGTCGACCACAACGTGCCGACGACCGATCGCAGCCTGCCAATCCTCGACCCCATCTCGAAACAACAGATCGACACGCTTCGCAACAATTGCCGCGAGTTCGGCATCACGCTTTACGACATCCGCGACGTCCGCCAGGGAATCGTCCACGTCATCGGCCCCGAGCAGGGCTTCACCCAACCCGGCATGACGATCGTCTGCGGCGACAGCCACACTTCCACGCACGGCGCATTCGGCGCACTGGCGTTTGGCATCGGCACCAGCGAAGTTGAGCACGTGCTGGCCACACAAACGCTCCTCCAGTCGAAGCCGAAAACGCTCGAGCTCCGCGTCGACGGCCGCCTCGGCCCCGGCATTACCGCCAAGGACACGATCCTCTACCTGATCGGCCAGATCTCCACCGCCGGCGGCGTCGGCTATTGCGTCGAGTACACGGGCCAGGTCATTCGCGGCCTGTCGATGGAAAACCGCATGACGGTTTGTAACATGTCGATCGAAGGCGGCGCGCGGGCCGGCATGATCGCCCCCGATGACACGACCTACGATTACCTCCGCGGCCGGCCGCAGGCGCCGCAAGGCGCCGACTTCGATAAAGCCGTCGCCCGCTGGCGCCAACTGCCGACCGATCCCGGCGCGAAATACGATAAGTCGCTCGTCTTCGACGGCGCGAAGATCGAGCCGCAGGTCTCCTGGGGTACGAACCCCGGACAGGTCGCGCCAGTCACCGGCCGCGTGCCCCGACCGGCCGACTTTGCGGATCCCAGCGAACAACAGGCCGCAGCCAGCGCACTCACCTACATGGGCCTCGCCGGGGGCGAACCGATCTGCGACCTGAAACTGGACCGCGTCTTCATCGGCTCCTGCACCAATGCCCGCATCGAAGACCTCCGCGCCGCCGCCGCCGCCGCCAGAGGCCGAAAAGTGGCGGGACACGTGAGCGCCATGGTCGTCCCCGGCAGCGGCCTGGTAAAGCAACAAGCCGAAAAGGAAGGCCTCGACCGCGTCTTCAAAGAGGCCGGCTTCGAATGGCGCGAAGCCGGCTGCAGCATGTGCCTGGCCATGAATCCGGACAAGCTCGAACCGGGCGAACGCTGCGCCTCCACGTCGAACCGCAACTTCGAAGGCCGCCAAGGCCGCGGCGGACGCACCCACTTAGTCTCCCCCGCCATGGCGGCCGCCGCCGCCTGTGCCGGGCATTTTGTCGATATCCGACACTGGCGATAGCCCGCTCATTGATTCATTTCCTTGCTAACCGCGAATAACCAGAATCATGCCGCTGATCTACCGAGTAATGTCCGTAGACCACGGCAAACCCTTAGTAGCCAACACCGCAAGAGGATTAGGCGTTCGTGTAGGAGATGGACCACACGATGACATTCCGGTCGATGATATTGGTAGAGTATCGCCTGGTTCCGGCGGAATGTCAGTGGCACCATCCTGGCGCGATTTGCCTGAGATACGGATCCCGCGTAGATTGAGAGAGAAAGGTGTGTTGTTTGCGCGAGGCAAAGATGTTGATGCCTGCTGGAGGTTGGGAGAAGGGCGATTCGTCGCCGGCGCCGTCGCGGACGGATTGATGTTGCGGCCTGACAGACTTGATCATGGGACCGTCGAGCCAAATGCTGTGGAAGCGTTGAATCAATATCGCAGCGACCTTGCGGCAACGCGCGAGATGTGGGTAATTGATGAGTCTTGAACGTATGATCAATAATCCAACACGTCCGCATGATTCGCCGCTCGCAATTCACGCGCATCAATTGGTGCTACTCGACCGAAAGATGGCGGAGGGTCAAGGCGATTCCGCCGAGGCCGACGCCCTTCGGGATCAAATGGAGGAATCATGGTATCGCATGACTCCCGAAGAGCTGGAAATTGCACGACAAGTATCCGCCGACCTCTATACTTTGCACGATGACTCCTTGGTCCAGCATCCGCACGATTTCAGTATTTATTCTCCAACTCTCGCGGCCGAACTTGGCGCTTCGATGGCAAAGGGACACTATTTGCGTGCACTTCGGTTGATGCAGGATCGATCCGACGAGATTTCTACCGAACGAGCCGCGTTATTTCGTGCCATTTTGTATCGAGCGTTGGGATTACCAGAAATCGGATTGATATTTTTCCAACAAGTCGCTCCTCCTGTCGAAGAGTCTGGGTCTGCCAGCCTGCCGTTGCTCGGTTTCCTTTGGCAGCACGTAAACATCGACACGGCTGTGGCTGCTGCAAGCACGGGACAATTCACGAGTTTTCCCGAATTGAACGCGCCATGAAACCCTTCACCACCCACACCGGCCGCGTCGTCACGATGGACCGCGCCAACGTCGACACCGACCAGATCGTCCCCAAGCAATTCCTGAAACGGATCGAGCGTACCGGCTTCGGCGAGTTCCTGTTCTGGGATTGGGCCCGCGACGAAAAGGGCAAAGTCATTCCCAATTTCGAGCTGAATCGCCCGGAAGCGAAAGACGCCAGCGTGCTGGTCACGCGCCGCAATTTCGGCTGTGGCTCCAGCCGCGAGCACGCCCCCTGGGCGCTCGAGGATTGGGGCTTCCGCGTGCTCATCGCCCCCAGCTTCGCCGACATTTTTTACAACAACTGCTTCAAAAACGGCATGCTGCCGATCGCGCTCAGCGAGGAACAGGTCGAAGATCTGTTCCAACGAGCCGCCGCCCATCCCGGCTACAAGCTGACCGCCGACCTCTATACCTGCACGCTCACCGACGACCACGGCCTTTCCATCCCGTTCCAAGTGGAAGAGTTCCGCCGCAACTGCCTCCTCAACGGCCTCGACGACATCGGCCTCACGCTCGAGCACGAAGCCCAAATCGCCGCTTACGAACGGGCCCACGGTATCGCCGATTAATCGTGCCAAGAAGATTGCTATATGAGCGGAATCACCACTCGCACAATTCGCGCGGTCGGCACTCTGGCGTGCCTCTTCGCGACCAATTGCTTCGCCGAAGACGCCACGGTCGAGACAGTCCTCAGCGGACTGAACTACCCCAACGGCGTCGCCGTCCGACCCAACGAAAGCGCCAACGTGTACGAGGTGTTCGTCTCCGACTCCGGCGCCGGCCGAATCGTTAAGGTTCGCAGCGACCAGACAAACACTTCAAGCGACGCGATCACCGGCTTCGCCGCTGAGTCGGGTGGCCCGCACGCTTTGTTCTTCCTCGAGCGCGATCACCTTGTCGTCGCCAGCGACGGTCAACTGGCCGTGAGGATGTACGAACTCTCCAACGAGCCGACGCCGCTTACTGCCGACAATCCCAAGCAAACGGTCGAGCACGCGGCGGTCGAGTCGGTCTTCGAGTTTGCGCGAACCCGCGATAACGACAACGTGCCCGACCTGTTGATTGTCGCCGGCTCGAATCTGGAATGGCCGGCCGGAATTGGAAAAATACCCATCCGCGCCGGCACGCTCGGCAAGCTCTCGCCGCTAGTCAGCAAATCATCGCATGACCGCCGATCTTTTGGCGTCGCCGTCGATAAACACGGCTACGTCGCCGTTGGACACACAGACATGGTCGACAACTCACGCGACAGCTCACTTACATTCTACGACCCTGCGACGGGCATGGCGGCCGTCTCATTTCCCATCGCTCTCCATCTAATCCACGGCCTCGCCTACCATCCGACAAACGACAATCTCTACGCGCTCGACCACGGCTCCGATGCCCAATCCGGCGGCCTCTACCGCCTCGACGACGCCAGCCAACCAGGCAAACCCGCTTGCAAGGCGGTAAAGATTGCCACCATCAACAGGCCCACCGCCCTCGCCTTCGCTCCCGACGGCACGCTCTACATTACCGCTCCCCGCGACAAGCAAGGTGAACTGCTGCGCGTTCGCGGCGGACTGTAAATCCCTCTCTGACGTCCGACCTCAGACCTCGAATCTCTCCTCCAATGTCCCGTCGCGAAAAAATCGAAGCCATGCTCGCCGACGACCCCGGCGACGCATTTCTCCGCTATAGCCTGGCGATGGAGCTCGATAAGGAAGGCCGGCACGACGAAAGTCTCGCTAAGTTCCGCGAGCTCGCAGCCGACAACCCGCCGTATGTGGCCGCGTTCTTCATGGCAGGCCAGCAGCTGGCCCGCCTCAACCGCGTCGCCGAAGCCCGCGCCATCCTCCGCGACGGCATCGAAGCTGCCCGCACTCAAAACGACGCCCATGCCGCCGGCGAAATGAGCGAATTCCTGGCGTCCCTTGGCGGATCCATATAGCCGACCCATCTTGGGTCGGTTCCGCGACTGTTCGCTTCATCGTCACCGGCCAAGATGGACGGGCTATGTTTGCGCCCGCTTCGTCCCGCACGCCCCCACCACCGCGCACGATGAACACGTCTCACACCCACCGCGGCCCTTCACTTCCTCGGTCCCGCAACCGGGGCCGCAACCCTCGATCAGCGTCTCGGTAAACTTGCGGAACTGCACCTTGGCTTCATACGTGTCGGCGAGTTGCCCCGTGTACGCCTCCAGCTCCGCCGGAACGTCGCCCAGAAAATAGAAGAACAGCCCCTGTCCATCGAACAGGTGTTCGACGTCCACCAGCGCCGCCGACACCCGCTGTTCCTTCAACAATGCCGCGCACGCCTGATACGCATCCTGCCGATGCTTTTCCAGCCTCGCTTGCAACAGCTCATCCTCGACGGTCATGCCCCGCAATATCTCGCCGTCGGGAAACGTCCGGCCGTCGTCGCCGTTGCGGGTCGCCGCCAGCACCTCGCCGATTTCCAACCCGCGCCGCGTCCGCACGATCACCCGGCTATGCCGCGGATAGAGCACGGCATCGACCGCCCGAAAGCGGCCCACCTGCCCCATCGCCCCCACGCGAACCAAGTGATGATGCGACATTCAGGATCCCTTAGCGCCCCGTCATTCAATTATGCCATTCTCCCCTCGAAGCAGCCTTCATGCCAAGCTGATTTCGCCGACAACTCGCACATTTGCCGTCACCGGTAGCCATTTTTTGGCCCTTGCGTCCTGCCCCAGTGTGACGATATTACGGGGGCAGCCGGCCATATGCTGAAGCTTGATAAAGCCCAAGGAAAGTATAGCGTGACGACCGCCCCAACATTTACGGAATCCACCAACCGCACTAACCCTTCCAACTGGCACCAGCTCGCCGACCGCGTGCTCGCCGGCGGCACGCTCTCCGACGACGAGGCGCTCGCCGTGCTCGAATGCCCTGACGATGAGCTGCTCGACCTGCTGGCCGCCGCCTATCGCATCCGCCGCCGCTGGTTCGGCAACCAGGTGCAGCTCTATTTCCTCATGAATGCAAAGAGCGGCCTCTGCCCGGAAGACTGCGGCTACTGCTCCCAATCGAAAGTCTCCGAAGCGGAAATCCCGCGCTATAACCTGCTCAGTCGCGATAAATTGCTCGACGGTGCTCGTCTCGCGGCCGAGCAAAAAGCACGCACCTATTGCATCGTCATCTCCGCCCGCGGACCCAACGAGCGCGAAATGCGGGCCGTCACCACGATCGTGCCGGAAATCAAGCAACGCTATCCGGTGAAAATCTGCGCCTGCCTCGGCCTGCTGACGCCCGAACAAGCCCGCGAGCTCAAGGCGTGCGGCGTCGACCGGGTCAATCACAATCTCAACACGGGCGAATCGTTCTACGGCCAAATCTGCACGACGCACACATTCCGCGACCGGCTGGCCACGCTCCATGCCGTCCGCGACGCCGGCCTCGAAATGTGCTCCGGCGGAATCATCGGCATGGGGGAGCGGCGGCAGGACGTGGTCGACATGGCCGTCACGCTCCGCGACCTGGGAGTACAATCGATCCCAATTAACTTTCTCAACCCGATCGATGGCACGCCGCTCGCCGGCCGCCGCGATCTCAACCCCCGCTACTGCTTGAAGGTGCTCGCCATGTTCCGGCTCGTGAACCCCGACCGCGAGCTACGCATTGCCGGCGGCCGCGAGCTACACCTCGGCAGCATGCAAGCACTCGGGCTGTATCCGGCCAACTCGATCTTCGTCGGCGACTATCTCACCACCAAGGGCCAGCCCCCCGATGCCGACTTCCAAATGATCCGCGACATGGGCTTCGAAATCGTCCGCAACCGCGAAGCAGGCGCTTGCTAGGTCCGGCAGCCGCAAGTGGCAGCCGGGGTTTCTGCGATTCCCCTAAATCGCCGACTCAACTGCCGAAAAATACCCACCCAAATCTACTCCTCTTACCCACTCTACTTTACCGGAACTTTTCCCGGATTCGGGTAATTCTACGCAACCGGCACGGCCGATATACCACCGACAGTAGCAAAGACTAGCGGCTGCCGGTCCATGCGCAGAAAGCGCACCACGGTTCGGCGCCGTCATCTCCCCCGATGGCAAGGATGCAGTCATGAATCGTCGATGGTTGGCGGTGGTCAGCGGTTTGATCGTGAGCAGCTCACTTACAGCCACAGCGTGGGGCCAGTCGCCCGCGCGGCAGCCTTCACTGGCCGAGCGCATGTCCGCGCTGCGGCAAGGATGGACCGGCGGCTCGCAACAGCAAGCGACGAGCGATTCGTCTGGTGCCGCATCGTCGACCACCACCGAAGGCGGCGTCCCGCAAGTCAACGGCCGGTCACTTATCCCAGGCAACTTTCTCAACCGACGCACCAGCCAGCAGCAATCGGCCGCTCGCGTGCCGGCACCGGCCGCGAATAGCGCCACGCCACGCGTCGCGTCGCGTCCGCGCGCCGGCTCCGCCGAAGCCTCCGCATCGTCCACGCAGGGTTTCACGCTACCAGGGCTGGGCGGTTCACGCCTGCCATCGACCGCAAACAATTCGTCGCAACAGAACCGCACTCAAACACAGTCCGGAACAAACCCGGCGGTCACCACGCGCTACGGCAATTCGACCTCGCGCTCGCCGCAAGCCAGTCAGCCGACGGTCCGCCGTTCGCCTCAACATCGCACCGCGCTCAATGTCAATCCCAAGGACCTGAGTCGCGAACTGGCTGGTTCATTTCCGACCGAACCGCAAGGGAACGCGGCGACGGATGAATCGACCGGCGATAACGAGGAGCCCACACCGGCCGACTCGCCACTATCCCTGCCGGCCGCCGACAACGAATCCGTCAGCACGCCGCAGCTTAAGGTCGTCGCGCCGTCGAGAGACAACGCCGCTCATGAAGTCAGCGAGATAGCCAGCCCCGGCGTCGATCGGCGCCCAGCCTTCAGCCGGGGTGCGGCGACGACTTCGCAGCGCGGCATCGCGACGACACCTGACCCGTTCAGTAAGTCCAGCGTCAGCGCCTCCGCCGAATCGACCGTCCTTGCCAGCCAACAAACACCGGTCATCACCACCGATATTCGCGGCCCGCGGCAAATCCAGGTCGGTCGCGAGGCCACGTACCGCGTGCGGCTCATCAACCAGGGCACGGTGGCGGCCGAAAACGTCGTAGCCACGATCCGCATTCCCAACTGGGCCGATGTCATCGACACCACTACCAGCCAGGGCACGATTCAACAATCCGAGAACGGCGGCACAACGGGCGTTCTCGAGTGGCAGCTCGTGCGCGTCGATAGCCACGCCAGCGAAACGCTCGATGTGCGTTTGGTGCCGCGCTCCAGCCGGCCGCTCGAGCTCGGCGTCAACTACACTGTGGCGCCCGTCGGTTCGCGAGCCGTCGTCGAAGTGCAGGAGCCAAAACTCGAAATCCACGTCACCGGTCCGGAAGACGTGCTGTTTGGCAAGCCGCAATTGTTCCGACTGACGATCACGAATCCGGGCACGGGCACCGCGGAAAACGTGAAGATCGACCTGCTGCCGCCCGGCGGCGGCGAAGGCGCCGTGTCGTCGCATCCGCTCGGCGATCTCGCGGCCGGCACCAACAAGACGATTGAAATCGAGCTTACGCCCCGCGAAGCGGGCAAGCTGTCCGTCAAGGCGCACGCTGTGGCCGAGGGTGGCCTGGCGGCCGACGCCGACAAGGAGATTTTCTGCCGCAAGCCGGAGCTGCAAGTCGATTGGCGGGGCCCCGAACAAAAATACGCCGGCACGCAAGCCACCTATTTCTTCCGCGTCCGCAATCCGGGCACGGCCCCGGCCGAGGGCGTGACCGTCCACGTCTCGCTGCCCGAGGGCGCCGAATACGCCGGCGCCAGCGAAGGCCAATCGCTCGACCCCAAGCGCCGCGAAGTATCGTGGAACGTCGGCTCGCTCGGTCCCGGCGACGACTATTACATGGAGCTCAAGTGCCTGCTGCAATCGCCGGGCACCAATCAACTGAAGATCACAGCCGCCGCCGCGTCCGGCGAGCTCACCGACAGCAAAACAGGTCAAACCAACGTCGTGGCGCTGGCCGACTTGAAGCTCGAAGTGAGCGATCCGAGCGGCCCGGTCGCAGTGGGCGAAGAAGCCGTCTACGAGATTCGCGTCAAGAACCGCGGCACCAGCGCCGCCCACGACGTGAGCATCGTGGCGCTGTTCTCCGACGGCATTGAGCCGAATCAGGTGGAAGGTGCGCTCTACACAGTGGCCGACGGCCGGGTAACGTTTCGATCGATCGAGGAGCTTCCGGCCGGTCGGCAGATCGCCCTGCGGATTCGCGCCAAGGCGACGCAGCCGGGCACGCACGTCTTCCGGGCCGAGGTCCTTTGCAAAGACCAGGAAATCAAACTGGCCGCCGAAGAGACCACGCGGTTCTACGCCGACGACCTGCCGCCCGAGCACGGCGCAGAACAACAGCAGCAGTCGGCCGAGCGATACCAGCAGGCCGAGCCGCCCGCCGTGCGCTAGGACGCGATGCAATCGTGCCGTGTGCCACTGGCTCTGCCAGTGTCGTAGCCTTTACCAGCACGGCGAAAAGCACTGGCGAGGCCAGCGGCACCCACCAATTCCGATCTGCTCTTGGTGGCATCGTGTCGGCCGCTATAATCGCACCGCCTCGCGTCGGCAGTGCTAGCACGGCCGTCGCCTCTCTACGTCGAAATCCAAGCGCCCGCACGCAGTTTCAAGCGGCGCGCTCAACGACCGCTTTGTTGTCATGCGACGTCCGCACCGCTCACAATTCGCACTCGGATGCCTGGCCGTGGCTGTCGTCGGACTGTCACTCGTCGGCTGCGGCACGACGCGGTCCACCGACACAATGCGAACCGCGACCGAACAGCTCCTGATCTCCGATGCGATCGACCGCGCCGTCCAGACGGTGAACTTCGAATCGCTGCGCGGCCAGACTGTTTATCTGGACGACGAGCGGCTGACCGAAGTCGTGGACCGCAACTACCTTGTCAGCACGCTGCGGCAACATCTGTTGGCCAGCGGCTGCATGCTCCGCGACAAGCGCGAGGACGCCGACTTTGTCGTCGA
The DNA here is from genome assembly GCA_044868555.1 of Lacipirellulaceae bacterium. Classification (GTDB taxonomy): domain Bacteria; phylum Planctomycetota; class Planctomycetia; order Pirellulales; family Lacipirellulaceae; genus JABDGM01. The sequence goes on from JBIOWO010000113.1 coordinate 13,878, forward strand.
AGCGCGGGCCGGGGTGGTCGGCACCGATCGCAACGATCTGTTGTTTGGCATCCCGTCGATGAACGTGCCGCAAATTCCGCTGGTGCAGCCGGTGCCCGCGGCGATTCCGGAAATCCCATTCGCCAAGCGCCGCGACCAGCGCGCCGTCGCCAAGATTGCCGTCTTCGCCTATCACCGCGAATCGGGAGTTCCCGTCTGGCAATCCGGCCTCGCGCATCAGGAAAGCTCGGCGAACGACGTGTGGATTCTCGGCGCCGGTCCGTTCCAGCGGGGCACTATCTACGAGGGCACGGAGTTTGCCGGCAAGACGCTTAACAACGAGCTGCGGCCGGGCCAACAAATACCCACGCCGCGGCCGCTCATCAATCTGGCGCGCGAGAAATCGTTCACGCCGCCAGAATCGCTGGCCCATCCGCCAACGCGACTGCCCACGCCGGACCGAGGCATCCTTCCTGCCGCCCATGCCGAGCCGCCGCCAAAGGTCGCGGCGCAACCGGCGCCGATCGTCGTCCCCAAGGACGCGAAGCCGATCGAGAACGCGGCATCGCAACTCCCGCAGCCGCGCTTCAACTCGCCGTAGTCGCCCGTTGGGTGGCACGCCCAAAGCTCCTGGCGATGGGCGTGGCAACGACTCACCACGCCCTTCGCTGACGCTCAGGGACGTGCCACACTTGTTTCCTACACCACATCAAATCCCAGTGGCTCGTCGCTGAGCGGGTCCGTAATGCGGATCGATTTCTTGCCCGCCAACAAGTCATCGATCAGATTGCCGACCAATTCCGCGCGCCAACCACGCGACAAGATCGGCGGCTCGCCGTCCGTCGCGCTACCGAATTCCAGCCGGTAGGCGATCAGATCGCGGACGTCGGTGGCCGTGCCGGCCAAACTGGTCGCCACCTTGGCGCTGTGACAAATGCTGGTGAGCGCGGGCGAAAGAAACTGGCCCAGCAGGTTGAGCTGCGACGGCATCGGTTCCCGCAACCGCCGCTCATCATCGTCCAGCGGCGCTTCGAGCCCGCGCCTCACGCACGCCGCAATCTGCTCGGCCGTGTTCTTCCTCAAAACCTGCTGCATGCCGCGGATTTGCCGGATGCGGTCGGGCGAATCGCTCTTGCGTTTGGCCAGCTCCACAATCAGATCGTCGCGAAGGATGCGACGGGGCGGGATGTCGCGCCGCTCGGCCTCCGCCTGCCGCCACAGCCACAACTGCTTCACAATCGCCAGGCTCCGCGGCGAAAGCCCACCGATGCCCGATACCTTCCGCCACCGCGGCCGCCCGCGCGAGTCACAGACCTCTTGCAGCCACGAATCCATTTCCTCGGCGAGCCAGTCCAACCGGCCATGCTGCTTCAATTTCCGTTCGAGCGTGTCATAGAGCGGCAACAGGTAGCGCACATCCTCCAGCGCGTATTCAATCTGTGCATCGGACAGAGGACGGCGGCGCCAGTCGGTCCGCTGCTCGCCCTTCGCCGCCTGCTTGTTGAGAAACTTCATCACGACCGAGCCGTAGGACGACGGATACTCGGTGCTGCACAAGCCGGCCGCGATCTGCGTGTCGAACAAGTTAGCCGGGGGCCGCTCGCAGGCAAGCAGTGAAAAGTTTAACTCCTCGCGGGCCGCGTGGGCGATCGTCGTGTGCTGGCCCTCGGCGAGCGCCTGCCAGAACTCGGTCAGGTTCTGCACCTTGTACGGATCGATCACCGCCAGCTCATTTTCGGTGGCGACTTGGATCAGGCACAGCTCGGGCCGAAACGTGTCTTCCGACACAAACTCCGTGTCGATGCCGATGCGATCGGCTTGGGAAAGTCGCCGGCAGAAATCGGCGAGCTGGGCGGAGGAGGTGATCGTCTGATGCGTCACGGCGAAGCAAGGAGGGGACCGAAATAAGTGCCTCTTCAACAGCGATCCAGGATACAGGATGCGCGCTGCACAGAACAGACACAGTTTTTGGCCACGCTGGGTCGGAAGTCTTTTGCGACGAGAACCCGTCGCTTGCGGTTTCGCTTCCCGGTCGCAAAAGAGCCCCGACCCCCTAGCGGTCGTCCGGCATCACATCAAAAACAACCATACCGTCAGCGCCAAAATCGGCAGCAGAATCACGAAGCTGTAAACCATGTACCCAAAGAAGCTGGGCATCTTCACACCCGACGATTCGGCAATCGCGCGGACCATGAAGTTCGGTCCATTGCCGATGTAGGTCATCGAGCCCATGAAAACGGCGCCCAAACTGATCGCTGCCAGGATGGCTTCCTCAACGCCGGCGATCTTGACTGCGCCCGTCGCCCCCTCCATCGCCTGGGCCGTTTTGAAGAACACCAGATATGTCGGCGCGTTGTCGAGCACGGCCGACAGGCTTCCCGTCGCCCAGAAGAAATGAGGCGGATCGTTGAGGCCCAGCTCGTCGCCCTTTTCGCCCAGAATCTGCAGCGCCGGCTGCATGCAGATGAAGATGCCGACGAATAGCGCCGCCACCTCGATAATGGCGCCATAAGTGAACAAATTCGCGTCGCGAATCTGCCGGCTGCCTAATAACAACGACAACGCCACCAGGCACAACTGCACGAGCTCGCGCAAGTACATCCACGGATGCCAACTGGAGCCTGGGAACGGCTTGCTCGGATCGAGCAGCGCCACGGCAAGTACGACGCCGATCAACAGCGGCACATTGACTTCCCAGCCGCTGATGCGGATGCGGCGAGTCTGCGTGACGTCGCGCTGAATGTCGGCCTTCGACTCGCGGCGGTAATACCACAGTCCGTCGAGGAGCAAATACACGACAATCAGCAAGCCGTTGACGAACAGCCATTCTTTCCACAAAGTCAACGTCCACAAAAACGGAACGCCTTCCAAATACCCAAGGAACAACGGCGGGTCGCCAATCGGCAGCAGGCAACCGCCGCAATTGCACACGATAAAGATGAAGATTACGACCGTATGGGCCAGGTGCTTCCGCTCACGATTCGTTTCCAGCAGCGGGCGGATGAGCAGCATCGCCGCGCCCGTGGTGCCAATGAAGCTGGCCAGGATCGCGCCGACGCCCATAAACGTAGCATTCGTCATCGGGTGGGCCTGCAGGTCTCCCGTGATGCGGATCCCGCCGCTGATCGTGTACAAGCTGAACAGGAGCACGATGAACGGAACGAATTCCTGCAACATCGCATTGGCCAGAATGGTATTCACCAAGTCGGTCTGCACGCTGCCCCCCACGGGCGCAACGACGTGATGTGCCGGCCAGTGACCTTCGATCGCCGCGTGGTGCAGGAACGCGTAATAGGCCAGCGTCACAAGCGCCAGCCCGCCCGCCACCTTGAATCGATTCAAGTTCGATTCCCACCAGTGGGACGTGGCCGGAATCAGCGGCAGCACGGCGATGCCGGCTAGCAGCAGCACGAACGGAAGCACGGTCCAGAACGGCGGCGCGGCAACCTTTTGTCCATCGACAGGCACGGCCGCCGGCTCTTCGGCGGCCGCCGCGGCGTGGACCTGGTGCTCCACAATCAGCTGAGTGCCCCGCTGCGGCCAGCCAATTGCCAGCGCCACGCCGTAAGCAATCACGAGTGCCAGAATCACCGCCGGAACCTTCGCCCGTCGGTCCCCTCGCTGCGCAGAATGTTCCATCCCGATCGCACCTCATTCCCGCCTGGAACGGTGGCACTGGTCGCGTGCAGCCAGCGCTCTAAACTAGTCACTGGGGCGCGATTCGTAAATGGCCTGTCATTCGTTTGCCCGTCGGAGCAACTTGTGTTGAAATGGTGGTGCCCAGAGTTGCACGTGCCCGATGTGTCGTTGAACCGGCGGATGTCCTGATGCGGGAAACATGGTTGCGGCCCAATCGTCGGGCGATCTGGCTCGGTTGCGTGCCGCCGGCGGCGATGGCAGCCCTCGGCGCTTTTTTGGCCGGCGGCGGAACCGATCCGAACAATCAATGGTGGCCATGGGTCGGCGCCGCGTTCATGGTTGGCGGCGTGGCTTTGATCGCCGCGCTCGTCGCGCAGCTGCGCCGGCCGCGGATTGCTTACGGCGATGGTCACGTGTTGTTTTATTTGCGTGCTGGCCAGCCGATCGCCGTGCCCGTCGACATTGTCGAAGCGTTCTTTCTCGGACAAGGCCCCGCCAAGTTACCGAATACGCTCGCGCGGCAGGAAACGGTGAATCTCGTCGCGCGGATTTCGCAACGGGCCACCGACTGGGCGCGGCAGGACGTGAAGCCGTCGCTCGGAAATTGGTGCGACGGCTATGTAACAATTCGCGGCACGTGGTGCGAGCCGCTCGGCACGGAACTGGTTCGCCGACTCAACCGCCGGCTCAAAGAAGTGAAAACCGAGATCGATGGAACCGCTTGAGCAAATACTTTGCCGCGATCAGCCCGGTTTGCTGGTAAGCGTTCGCAGCGCCGAGGAAGCGCTCGCCGCGCTGGCTGGCGGCGCCGACGTAATCGACGTAAAGGAACCGAAGCGTGGTGCACTCGGTGCCGCGGACTCGCAAACCACCGCAGACATTGTCCGCGCCGTCGACGGTCGCGCGCCGGTGACCGCCGCGGCGGGCGAGCTCATCGAACTGTTGCCCGCGCTCGCAACGAGCGTCTTGCAACCCATGCCAGCCGGCGTGTCGCTCGTAAAAATTGGCCTCGCGCGATGCGCCAATTTTGGCGATTGGCAATTTCAGTGGCGGCGAGCGATTGCGGCGCTGCAGGTCGGAAACAGCCGTCGTCACGCATTGCCGGTGGCGGTGGTTTATGCCGACTGGAAGGCAGTCGCCGCGCCCCGGCCGGAGCTAATCCATGGTGCGGCACTGGACATTGGCTGCCGTGTCGTTCTGATCGACACGTGGGATAAATCCGCAGGCAATTTGTTCGATCATGGGCCGCTTGACGAATTGAAATCCTACGTCAATTGCGTTCGCCGCAGTGGTTTGGCCGTGGTGTTGGCCGGCTCGTTGTCGGGCGCAAACCTGTTGGCAGCGACCGAGTTGCGCCCGCAGTTGGTTGCCGTCCGAGGAGCCGTGTGCGATTTGGGGCGCGATGGCACAGTCTCCCAAGGCCGTGTTGCAATTTTGCGGCAGGTCCTGAAAAACGCCGCCGTGACGACCAATGGGCACGCCGCTGCCAGCCGCAAGTTACCGACGTGCCTGCCGGCCCGGCACGAAAAATTTTCTTGACAACGGCCGCGGAATTCCGATACTCGGATTCTCGGATGGCATGTCAAGCGTCAGGGCGGCTGACTTTTCGTGATCGACGCGGTGCATCCGATTCGGTTGGAAACGTGGCCGACGAGTAGGGAGGCGCGCGGCATGGTGACACCGGGGCTGCGACGGCAAATTTCTTCTTGCCGTTGCAGAGGAGGATAAGCCGGTACGTGGTTAGCGATACGAACAGTGGGGTAGCTGACGTGTCCAAGTCTGTACTGCAAGCGATCCGCGAGGGGAACTGGTTTTTCGAGCCGGATGACGTGGAGTCAAACCGCTTTGACGCCACGAGGGCCGTTCCGGGCAGTCGCGAGAAACTCGATGTGCTGGCGGCCCGGGCAAGCGAGGGCCTGCCGCTATGGCACTCGGCCGATCGGGCCGACTATGACGAACCGGACGATCGGTGAGGCGTGGCTGGGGCAACGTCCCAGAATTCTCGCGGCATTTGCCAGCGCGTTGCTCGGCGGATAGGATGAGCGGTCGTTTCGCGCGCCGGTGCGCGCTCGAATTAGGCTTTGTACCGGCCCCGCCGCGGGCCCATCCGCTCGACAGGAGTCGTGATGCCCCAGTTCAGCGTCCAAGTGCCGCACTCGTTGCCCCCGCAGGAAGCGCGGGAGCGGCTCAACCGCTTCGTCGATATCCTCCGTCAGAAGTTTCAGGATTCGGTGAGTGACCTGCAGCAAAACTGGGACGGCGACACACTGCGGTTTTCGTTCAAGACGTTTGGAATCGCGCTCAAAGGCGGAATCACGGTGGACGAGAAACAGCTCGATGTGAAGGGCGACCTGCCGTTCACCGCGATGATGTTTCGCGGCAAGATCGAGTCGTCGATTCGCGAGCAGCTCGAACGGCTGGTGCGCGGCGACGGCAAATAGAAAAAAGGGGACGAGATCGCGCTGGGTTGCATAGCCGACCCATCCTGGGTCGATAGCGCGGCGCTTGTCAACTCTCCGCAATGTGGCACTCGCATAAATCCGGCCAGGATGGCCGGGCTATATTATCTGCCGCGCGGGAAGACGCGAACCCGATTGCCGTCCCGCTTGTGATCGAGCCCGGCCGGTCGCAACATCGCGCGCAGTAATTCATCCTCGTCGACGTTTTCGACGGCAAACGACACGCGCTCCTCGAGCGATTTGCCGGCGGCCGCGATGGCCACGTCATCCGTTTCGATCGTCCATCCCAGCCGCTGGCCCAGTTGTTGAAGCACGGCCTGGAGCGGCTGTTGCTCGACGCGAAGCGTGTAAAGCTTCCTGGTTTTGGCTGCAACCGGCGGCGGACGGTCGGGCTCGCGTTGCCGACGCAGTAGATTCCTCAGTTGGTCGTGGACTTCGGCGAAGCCGTCGACGACAACATCGTCGCCGTCAACGCGCAATTCGACGCCGGGAATCGACTGCCTGAGCGAATCCACATCGAAGCCTTTCGGCAGTTGATACCGGCGAGTCACCTTCGCCGGCGCGCTGAGCGGCACCAGCTTAATCTCACCTGTTTGCGAATCGATGACGAACGTCAGATCGAATCCAATGAGCAGCACCGTCAATTGCTCGGCAAAGGACAGCCCGGACAGGCTGCCGGCCGGCCACAAGTCGTGCGGAATTTGTTCGGCGCCGACAAGCCGCAAGCCGCGGTCTTCAACCAGCTTCGTCACCAATTGCCGGGGTTCGGCAAGCCGCGGCCAAGTAAGCGATTGCTTGCGCTGCAGGGCGGCGCGCCGATCAGCCGGAAACCTGGCGATCGACTCGTCGCCGATTGCGGCCAGCGTGCGCAATTGGCCTGCCGCCGCAGGTGGACCGAAGTAAATCAGTCGACCCAGCCGGCTCGTGCCCAACGACGCGGCGGCGGCCGCCTGGCTGAGCACTTCGTCGCTCGCCGCATTCGTGATATCCAGGCTGATCCGCCGCTCAGGATCGACGCGCCGATCGGTGAAAATCGGTTCGCCAAGCGTCCTCGACAGCCGCGCGAACGCGTCGCGGACTGGTACTTTATCCCAATGAATCGTCGTCGAACGGCGTGTGAACTGCGGCCGGCTTTGCGCAAGCGCTGGTGTCGCCGGGAGGACAAGCAGAACGCACGCGAGCAAGTGGCAGCCGTGGCCTGAGATAAGGTTTTGAGCGTTTGTCAATAGTCCCATCGGAGTAATCCGCTGCGGCTCGACTTGGTTGCAATTGGGTGTCAAGAGAAAAGCTCCGCCGGCCTCCAAAGACTGTTCACCGATAGCAAGCTTCTTCCACGCCGCACCGGTTTTTCTCGGGCCGCCGGCGGTTGCGATTATAGTTGGCTCGCCCGCGCGTGGTCCATCGCACCGCGGCATCGCCGAACTTTCTGATGGACCCACTCGATTTTTTCGTTGTGTGGACCGCAATTGTGATTACACTCAACCGATAGAGATTGCCGGACCGGAAGGCACCATTGCCGGCCAGCAAGGGGCACGACGGTGGCCTCGCATCCGGTCCGCAAAACGAGGGATTCGCAACCACGTCACCAATCATCTTCTGCACCGGTGGCGCGGAACTCAAGGACCGGCAACTTCGTTGCCGCTGGCAGGTCCATCGCGAGCGCCATTTCGCGCATGCGTCGGATCGGATTGTGGCCTGATTGCTGACGTACATCGAGATTTGACTTCCCAGGGCAAGTTTGACGGAGTCATCGGCGTGGATACCCCTCGAACGCAGTCTCCGGTCTTAGTGGCGTATTACAACCGGTATCTTGCGAACAACGATTGCGGGCTGTTTGTCAAGCGCGTCGGACGCCGCTACACCTGTGCAACGTTGGAACGGCTGGTCGCCATGGGCGATCGCACGACGCGGCGGGCGGCCGTCTTCGCGCTCAGCCTGATGGGCGATTATTCGTCGAACTCCGTGCTCGGCCGGGCGCTGGTGGATCGCGATCGCGGCGTGCGGACGATCTCGGAAAACGGGATTCGTGAATTGTGGTGCCGCGTGGGCAATCACGAGCAGCGGCACGCCCTGCGGGTGGTGCTCGCGCTCAACGACGAACGGCGTTTTGCCGAGGCGGCCCGGCTGGCGTCGCAGCTCATCCACGAGTCGCCGTGGATCGCTGAGGCGTGGTGCCAACGGGGCACGGCCCACTATCACTTGGGTCAATACGAAGCGGCCATTCGCGATTGCCATCAGGCGCTCGAGATCAATCCATATCACTTCACCGCGGCGGCGGGAATGGGACAATGCTACCTGTTGCAAGACAACCCCGTCGCCGCGCTTGAAGCGTTTCGAAGGGCCCTCAGGCTGAACCCCGGCCTCGAAGAAGTCCGCTCCCGCGTCGTGCAGCTGCAGCGCTCACTCAATCAAGAGTGAAAACGGACATCGCTTGCGGTTTAGCACTTCCCGCCACGTCTTTCCGCAAGCCGGGGCCTCCCCGCCCGTTTCTGGCTTGCTTTCGCCGGCCGGTTTCCCTAGAAATTGCGATGGTGTCCTGCCTGTCGTTGCGCCGCCACCCATTGCGAACTACTACGATGCACGAACGACTCTCTCGCCGTGAATTTGTTGGGATGACTGGCGCCGCTGGAATCGCGCTCGGACTCAGCCGAGCCCATGCCCAGCCCGTGGCCGCCGATGCAGCCCGGACCACGCCGCTGACGGCCGACGAAGCGCTGCAGGATTTGATGGAGGGGAACGCGCGATTCGCCAGCGGCCGAGTGTCGAGCCCACGGCGATCGCCGCGCGATTTCGCCGCCCTGGCCGAGGGGCAGCGGCCCGAAGCCGCCATCCTCGGTTGCTCCGATTCCCGTGTGCCGCCGGAGATCCTCTTCGATCAGGGCGTAGGCGACTTGTTCGTGGTCCGCGTTGCCGGCAACGTCGTGAGCGGAGCCGGCGCCGTGGTAAAGGGCAGCATCGAATATGCCGTGGCCGAGCTCAACGTGCCACTGATCATGGTCCTCGGGCACAGCAATTGTGGCGCGGTGAAGACGGCGGTGAAGCACATCGACGAACACGATCCGCTGCCGGGCGCACTTAACGACCTGGTCGGGCTGATTAAGCCGGCCGTCGAGCGGACGAAAGCGCTCCCCGGCGACAAGCTCGAAAACGCGATTCGCGCGAACGTCGCCATCGGCGTCGAGCGACTCAAATCGCTGGTGCCGATCCTTGACCGCGCAGTAAGGGCCGGACAAGTCAAAATCGTCGGCGCCACATACGAATTGCGCACAGGCAAAGTGAATCTAGTCGCGTGACTAAACCCGCGAACCACCGCTTGCGGTCTATCTTCGATCTTTTCCGGCTCCAATTCAAGAAGTCGTTTGAAGCACCGCTTGCGTCTTCGCAAACCCTCCCAATCATTTCACATCACGCTTCAAACCCCTCCGCGTGGCCTCGGCCGTAAGCGGGTCGTCCGGCCAGGCGTGCTTGGGATAGCGGCGACGCAGCTCTTTCTTCACTTCCGGGTAGCCGTTCTTCCAAAAACTCGCGAGGTCCGCCGTAATTTGCTGCGGGCGATAATTGGGGCCGAGTAAGTGCAGCAACAGCGGCACGCGGCCGCCGGCGATCCGCGGCGTTTCGCGCATGCCGAATAACTCTTGAATGCGGACGGCCAGCAGCGGCGGCTTGCCGGCCTCGTATTGGATCGCGTGCCGATTCCCGCTCGGGAGCACGATTTCCGGCGGCGCGAGTCGGTCCATTTCGGCGAGTCGGTCGTAGCCCACGCGATTCTGCAACAGCGGCAACCAATCGGCCGCCCGCAGCTCGTCGAGTGACCGCAGGCGGTAACACGCAACCAACAGCAACTGCTCCAGCGCAGCTCGATCGAACGCCGGCAGACTCAGGTCCGGCATCGCGACGGACAGCCAGCCCACACGCGCCAGAAAATTTCCCGCCGCCGAGTCGGCCGACGGTAGTACGCGGTCGAGCTGCTGGCGGGCTTCGCGGGCCAACAGCTCAGCCGCGGCCGCCATGTCGGTGATTGCCGCCGGTGCTTCTTCGAGCATGAGATCGGCCCAGTACGTCCGGGCACGGCACTCCACCTGGCCGCGCGTCGGATTAACGAACATCTCCTCTTGCTGGCGGAGCAATTCCGGCCGCAGCCAGCTGCGCTCGACCGCCGACGCAAGCCGAACTCGCGCTTCGCCGCCCGCATCGTTCAGCTCGACCGCCAGAAACAACGGGTCGCCGCGCAAGCGCGAGCCGGCGTCGAGCCGCACGCCCCGGCCACCGACCATCAGCGCCCGATCCTGCGTACCGGTGCGTAACTTGGCCAGCCGATCGGGAAAAGCTTCGAGCAGCGCCTGCATCAGCGCTTGTTCCGGATTCTCGGCCCGCGGCGCTCTTGGAAAATCGGCCAGGTGAAATAACTGCTCGGCCGTGCGGAGGACATTTTTCGCTCCGCCCGAATGCAGTGCCAGGTCGGCATCTTCCAGCCGATGGCCCGTGTGAAATGCCTGGAGCGCCACCACACGATCGACGACGTCGGACCGACTTCGCACCGTGCCGTAGTGGCGCGGTCCGCGTCGCGCGTGCTCGGCAGAGCGAAACGGATCCCGCTCCGACAGCATCGCCGCCGCCACCGACGTTTCCCGCAATACGCCAAGTTTCGCCCCGGCCAATAGCAGTCGGCCCAAACGCGGATGGGCCGGAAGTCGTGCCAGCTCCTTTCCTAACGGCGTGATCTGACCGCCGTCTTCGATTGCACCCAGCAGCGTGAGCAGCCGCCGTGCGTTTTGCACAGCGTCTGGCGGTGGCGAGTCGAGCCAGGGGAAGTCGTCGCCTTCGCCGAGCGCCGCCAATTGCAGCAGCGGCTCGGCCAGATCGCCGCGAAGCACCTCCGGCGTTTCCGCCTCCGCCCGCGCACGGTGCGACGACTCATCCCACAGCCGCCAGCAGACGCCCGGCGCCGTGCGCCCGGCCCGTCCTGCCCTTTGCTCGGCGGACGCCTGAGAGATCGGCACGAGCTCAAGCCGCGGCAATCCCGTGGCCGGCGAGACTCGCATCTGTCGCGCCTGTCCCGAGTCGATCACCGCGGTCACACCGTCGATCGTCAGCGAGGTTTCCGCCACGTTCGTGGCCAGGATGATCTTCCGCTGGCCCAGATCGGCGAGCACACGGTCTTGCTGCTCCGGCGGCAAGTCGCCGAACAGCGGCAAGAGCGCGTGACCCTGTCGCTCGGCAAGCGGCGCAAGCGCCTCCTGACAGCGCAAGATTTCTCCAACGCCGGGAAGAAACACCAGCACATGACCGGACGTATCGCGGAGCGTCTCGGGCACGAGCGCGGGCACCAGTTCGTGCATCGGCCGCTGCTCGCCGCGGCGCGCGTAGCGAACCTGCACCGGAAACGGCCGCCCCTCGGCGTGAATGACTGGCGCACCGCCCAGCAACCGCGCGACCGGCTCGACGGCCAGCGTCGCGCTCATCACCACGATCCGCAGGTCGGGCCGCAGCGTTTGGCGAATCCTTGCCAGCAATCCCAGCACCAGGTCCATCTCGACGGTCCGCTCATGAAACTCATCGAGCACGACGGCACCCACGTCGTCGACGGCAATGTCATCCACGAGCCGCCGCAGCAGGATGCCGGTCGTCACGACGGCGAGGCGTGTCTCGCGACTCACGCACGAATCGAAGCGAACCTGGTAGCCAACTTCGCCGCCCAGCCGACTGCCGCGCAACTGCGCGATTCGTCGTGCCACGGCCCTGGCCGCCAGCCGGCGGGGCTGAATGAGCACGACCTTTTTGCCGGCCGGCAAATCGTCGAGCACCGCGGCCGGCACGAGCGTCGTCTTGCCGGAGCCGGGCGGCGCGGTGACAATGACCGCTCCGCTCCGCGACGCTTCCACGGCAGCGCCGAGCACGCTGGCAACCGGCAGTTCGGGAATAGATTCGCGGCTCATCGTCAATCGATCCAATTGAATCCGTCGCTAACGCTTGGCGGACGTTTCGGTCATCGCCCTCAGTCTGGTGGGATTGATTGTACCCGGTCACCCCCTCGCGGGCGTCATTTGCCGCTTCTTTTACGACATCGTGCAAAATTGATTGACGCGCGGGCAAACGGAGATTGATAATGCCCGACATACGGACACGATCTTCGCCAAAATGGGCGCGCGGCACGCCGTCGCCAAAATCCTTTTCTTCGGAGCGAATAACTGGTCCTGAAGCCACTCTTTTTTTGGAGGGGATAATGAAGCCAGGCGGCACAATTCGAATCAATCTGGTAGAGGCTAATCTAACAGCATTCGTCATTTTTTGGTGGTGCGCCGCGGCCTTCGCCGACGGGGTGAACGTGACCTTGGACCCGTACGGCGGCCCGAGCGTGAGCGAGTTCCCGCCCGACAGTCCACCGTCGGATTTGGGCGCCGACGAAATGGCAGACGCGAAGGCCAACGTTTCGATCAACGCGGATGATGGCGTCGCCGTGGAGGAGGTCGCTGCCGAGAAGTTGATGGTCAACGGTATCGACGCGAAGGTTTCCGGCTCGACCGATATCCGCCAGCCCAGCAATGCTTCGGACGGCTTGAAAGGTCACGAAATGGGCCACCACGAAGTATTCAAGGATGAGTACGATCGCGTGGCCAAGAAGAAAGCCGAGGCCGGCCTGGGCGAAGTGAACGGGAAGATGTATCA
>JBIOWO010000114.1:0-49065 GCA_044868555.1 Lacipirellulaceae bacterium
GACTCGGCGCTGGCGCGCCCGATAAGACCGAGAAACATCTGCAGGGCCAGCGTTACCAGAGTGAGACACAGGTCGGCCAACGCCACGCGCGAAAACTTTCCGCAGCGCGTGAGCCAATGCGTCAGAGTCTGGTTCACACCGAACACGGCCGTCAGCGAGGCCGCCATGAATATTTGCGTCTGGCTCAGGCCCGCGAGGCGATCGAAATAGTTGCTGCAGACGACAAAGCCAAGCAACACGGCCGCCCCGGCGAGGACATTCATCGCCAGACATGCCCGGAGCATCAGCCTGGCATCGTCGTCGCACGCGGCCAGCACGATCGCGCGCTCATACCGGGTTGCCGAGATATTGCCGATCATCGTCGCCGCGACGGAGAGCAGGGCGAACGCTCCAAACGATTCCGGCGCGTAGAGAGCAATCAAGAGCGGCGCCGAAACGAACGATAGGACGTGGCCAACGCCTGTCGAGCTGACGAGCCACAGAATGCTGGCTCGCAGTGAGCGGACGTCAATAGAAGCCGGCGTTGGCGATGTCATCGTTCGGGCGAGAATGGCTTGCTGGACGTGTTGGGCCGTCGCCGAAACAATTGCTTTAGCGCAACGGCGAAGGCGGCCTTGGTGGATTCGCGGCGGACCTGAAAATAAGGCGCCTGCACCGGAGAGAATCCGCGCAAGAAAAGTTCGATGCCCGGCTGCATCGATCCCTCAAAGTCGAAACAGCGCGACACCTTGGCGGCAAACTGAATGGCGTGCCACATCAGGAGGCACATCGCGCCGCTCGCGCGCAGCGCCGGGTCGGAGCCGCTGGCCAGGTAGTACGCCACGTCCCGATTCCAAACCAGGAGAATGCCGGCATGCTGACGGCCTTCCGCATCGCGCGCGATCCACAGCCGGCCCTGGTCGCGCGACAGCGCGGCTTCCGCAGCCCGCGCCAGCACGTGGCACGGGTAACCGGCCGATCGACCCTGGTTCGCGTACGTAAGCTGCAACAACTGATAGATGTCCTGTGGGCGCGCATCCGCGTCGATTGAAACGGTTTTCTCCGCCTTGCGAATGGCGTTGCGAGTGCGTGTCGAAAAGTTGCTCCAGATGCTGTCCAGGTCGGTCAGGTCTTGGAGCTGGTATGTATACCTGGTGTGTTGCGCGAATCCTCGCCAGTAGAACGGCAGCCAATTGGTAACGCCCGGGTGAAAATTCTGCAGAAAGCGATCGTGCGCCGGCAAGCGCTCGATCAATTCGTTCATGAGCTCGTGTTGTTCCGCCAGCTGCCGGCTGCCGGTCCGTTTCAGGTCGTACAGTTCCGGGCCCAGATACGGTGTCAAAGGTGGGATACCGAGCGTGTTGCCGACCAGCGGATATCGGGCTGTTGTATAGGCGAGGCGGGCCCGCAGACGTCCGTCGTGTCCGACCGTCACTTCGCCCCATGTGCCCGGCGCAACCGCGTCCAGCCACCATGGCGATGAAAAGAGCGGCGGCTCCGAAAGCTTCGGAATCGTCGTCGGCAAGCTTTCCAGCCCGACAGTCGGCGCAATGTTCGGCGATATGAACTCGACAGAAGGCATGAAATTCGGCACGACCGAAGACTGGCAGCGCGTTCGAAGTCGTTCCGAACAGCGCCGATTTGGGGCGGGAAATGGGGTGCGGGATACTAGCTGAAAGCAGCGGCTTGAACAAGCTGGTTTGGCCCGTGCGGCACGAGTTTCAAGCACATTTCTGCATCCCACGGCTAGCTTCCCATTGTCGATAGCGTTCGACGTGCGCGGCGCGCACGGCGGCGAAATCCCAGAACGGCGCGGACCGATTTGCCAATTGTTGCAGCCGCTCGCTGTCGGCTGCGAATACCGCTAGAAGTTGATCGACGGTCTCCGGCCGCGGCGGCGCGGGCGGTGGCGGGGCCGTGGGCAGCAGCTTCGCGCGAAGTCGATCGCGCATCGCCATCGGCAAATACGGTCGGACGAACTGCCGGTACGCTTTGAGCGCCGTCAGTTGTCGCCAGAACCGGTTGAGCACAGGTTTGCCCAGGCTCGCGTTTTTGACCGTGCTCACGTGCACGTGTTCGAGCGCCGGTTGCAATCCGAGGAAACGAAACACCTGAGCCATGGTCGTCCGGCGATTGGCGACGTAATCTTCGAAACGCACAACGTGTATGGCACCCTTGCCCAAATGCCGCGTCCAGTGCTCGAGCTGCTCGCCGTATCTACCGTAATTGGTGAGACTTGGATACTTCCGGACGCACGCGTCAATATCGGCCTCCATGCGATCGCTTTCGCGCAGGGAGGAATAGTGGTAGTGATGACTGATTGCCCGCGCGACCGGATCACGCACCAAATACAGGATTTTGGCGCGCGGCGATAACTGCCGCCCGGCTCGCTCGACAACGCCCGTCACGTCGGGCAGCATGCTGTACACGGTCGACACGTCGCCGCACAGTTGGTTGATCCGCGCTTTCGCGAAATGGGCGGCGTATTCTCGAGCCCCGATATCGCGCGTGAGCGCCCCCAATTCCTTTTCGGCCAAAAACACGTGCGGATGCCCGGCCAGATCGTGATAGAACGTCGTCGTGCCAGACTTCATCGCGCCGATGACTAAAAAATCGGGCAGTCGCATTGCAAACAACTCCGTCGCTCGATTCATGTTGCTCAATCGTCAAGCGGCCGATTTGCGGGCCGACTTGCCGGTCGATCGCGTCGCCAGCTTCATCGTCTTCCGTAGCACCCTGCACACGACTGCCAGGTGCTTGCGCTTGAGCGTGGGATGCACCAGGAACATGAGACTGGTGTCGGCCAGTTCGCGGGCGACCGGATGGCGCTGCCGCGGCCGCCACTCGTGTGGAAACGCCTGCTCCAAATAGATTTCGCTGCACGAGCCGGTGAAGCATGGCACGCCGGCCGCGTTGATCTCGCCCAGGATGCGGTCGCGGCTCCAATCGGGCGCGAGCCGTTCCGGCCGCACGAACGCGTAGCACTTGTAGTACGAATGAAAGCACTCGGCCGGCGGAAGCGTGGTCCGCAGTCCGGGCAGTTGCGCGAATTGCTCGTGCAAAATGGCCGCGTTGCGGCGACGGCGACGGACCCACTTGTCGAGTTTGCGAAGCGCGGCGCGCCCGATCGCCGACTGCACTTCGGTGAGCCGCCAGTTGGTTCCGATCCGCTCGTGGAGCCAGCGGAATCCGTGCGGATGCTGGCGATGGTAGACGGCGTCGTAATTTTTGCCGTGGTCCTTGCAGCTCCACGCCCGCTCCCACACGTCGCGGCGGTTGGTCACGAGCATCCCGCCTTCGCCGGCCGTGGTGAGAATTTTGTCCTGGCAAAACGAATACGCACCGACGTCGCCGATCGATCCCACCGGCCGGCCCCTGTACCGCGCGCCGTGCGCTTGGGCGCAATCCTCAACGACTGCCAAACGGTGGTCGCGGGCAATCGCCATGATCGGGTCCATGTCGGCCGGCCAACCGGCCAGATGGACGACGATCACGGCCTTCGTGCGCGGCGACAAATGCGCTTCAATCGTCTCAGCCGTGACATTCTGCGACGCGCGATCCACGTCGGCGAACACCGGCACGGCGCCCACGCGGGCCACGGCCATCGCGGTGGCCACAAACGTGCGGCTGGGCACGATCACCTCATCGCCCGGCGAGATGCCCAGCGCGTGGAGTGCCAGCTCGAGCGCCGCGGTGCCGTTGGCCAGCGCCACCGCATGGGCGCATCGCACCGAGTCGGCGAACTCGCGCTCGAATTCGCGCCCTTCGCCGCCGGTCCAGTAGTTGAGCCGGCCGGAGCGGAGCACGCGCTGGGCGGCTGTGAGCTCGTCTTTACCACACACGGGCCAGGTTGGAAACGACGCGTGGCCGCCGTGCTGGGCAGCGTCACGCCGATTTGAGGATTTGTCCATCGTCGAATAGTTTGTGGCTCGCGGTTGCATCAGATCGTCGAGGGAAGACAGTGGCCCACAGATATTTCAGGTCCGCGACTAATCGGTAGTTTCTCACGTAGGCTTCGTTGATCCGCAGCTTGTCGGGAACGAGAAAGAGATCGTTGAACGCCTGGGGATCGCGCTGTGCGGCCAGCAACTGCTCTTCGCGGCGATACTTGATCGAGGCCGGCCCCGTAATTCCCGGCCGCACGCTGAGCACGAGCGGCGCCTGGCGGCGAATTTGGTCGAGATACGCGGGCACGTCCGGTCGCGGACCGACAAAGCTCATATCGCCGCGCAGTACGTTGACGAGCTGTGGCAGCTCGTCGATCTTCCAGCGGCGCAGCAGCGCACCGAATCGCGTAATCCGCGGATCACAAGCGGTTGTCACGTTCGTGATTGGGCCGTTCGCTACGCGCATGGTGCGAATTTTGTAGATCTGAAAGAGCTGCCCGTGGCGGCCGATTCGCGCCTGGCGGAAGATGCCGCTGCCGCCCGTTTCGCGGCGGGCCCACAGCGCGGCGGGGACGATGATCCAACCGACGAGCGCCAGCCCTGTGAGGGCCGCCGCGACGTCGAAGGTGCGCTTGATCGCACGTTGCGTTGTGGTGAGACCGATTGCCGGATTGATTGGTGGATGCCGTTTCATGCCGCAATTTCCTCAGCCTCAGCCCAGTGTGGCAGGATTTCGCCCAGTCGCTTCCATGTCGCTTCGACAAGCGGTTCAATGCTCGCGACGGCCTCGGCGTCGGAGTCCGTGCGCCATTTGGCGACGCTTTTGTCCGTTACGCATTGGCCGAGGCTCGCCAGTAGTTCAATGCAAGTCGGTATCTCGAGATATGACGCGATCCGCGCGAGCTCGTCCGCGGGACGTGCCACCAATGTTTCGTAGCGAACCGCACAGTATGTCGACGATGGGAAACGCGCGAACGCCGTCGCCGCTTTCAGCACGCATTCGCTCCATTGCTGCGCGCAGACTTCGGCGAGGGAACGCGTGGCGACGCACCGGTCGATTCCAGCAAAACGCGGGCCCCAACTGGGCAGGCGTCGATCGCGCGACAGAGCTCGATACAGCCGGTGACGCGCAAATCGCACGGCATAGAACGGGACGTCCGGAAGCGGCACCGCACACGCCTTCCGCAGGATATATCGCACATCCAAACCGGCTTGCCACCGCTTCATGGCCGAGGCCGCCACGGCGCGGCCGTCGCGCACGAGGAAGATGAATTTGCACTCCGGTAGCACGGACTTGACGAAATCGACGCGCAGCGAATTCGCGCACGTCTTTTCCACGATCCACCGCGCACCGGTCCGGTCGGCCAGCGAGCGGAACGCGGCGCGGATGTAGCGCCGTACATCGGACGTGGCTTCGCGTGCCGGCAACTCATCGGAGGGAAACGCACAATGATGGTACCGCCAAATCGCATTGATCTCGTCGCACGGCCAGGTTGCTACGCCGTCGAGTTGGGTCAGCGCATCGCGGAGCATGTTGGTGCCCGACCGCGCAGCACCGATGATGATCACCGGCTGAAAATCGAAACGCGATGTGGTGAATTCAGTCACGGTTCGTTTCATCCGGTGGCGAGTCAAGCCGCATGTGGCAAAGTGCTTGCAGTCGGCGCCAACAGGTTATCCCAGGCCCTCAGCATGTGCTGCTCGCCGAAAATCTGCTGGCTGGTTTGCGCGATTGCCCGGCGACGCTCCGGCGTCCAACGGCTACGCTCGGTCGCGGCACGAGTGAGGGCCGCCGCGATGTCGGCGACGGATCGGCTTGTGGCCACGTAGCCAAGACCATGCCGCTCGACCGTGCGCGCGAGCTCGCTTTCCGGCTCGACCACGACCAACAGCGGGCAGCCGGCAGACAGGTACATCATGCTCTTGCTCGGATACGCATGCCGGTAGACGTCGGCCAGCAGCGATACGACGCCGAAGTCGCACACCCGCATCGCCGCCATGGCCGTCTCGACCGATTGCTGCGGGACGAAGATGATTCGCCGGAGTAGCATGTCGCGCGACTGCTCGACAAGCGCGCGTTTGGCATCGCCTTCGCCCATAAAGATCAGTTGGAACCGCACGTGGTCCGGCACCAGTCGGGCTGCCGCGACGAGTTGTTCGAGGCCTTGAAAGCGGCCCATATTGCCGGCGAATAGAAACCGTACGGCGCTCGTCGGTTCATCCAGCGATGGAGGCAGAACCGTTCGCGCCGCGGGATCGATCGCCAATGGCGGGTTGTTGATAACGGAAACATTTGTCGTCGACAGTCCGCGCCGGGCGAGCGAGTCGACCATGTCTTGCGAAAGCACGATGACGTGCTGCGCATGGCGGCACGCGTTCGAGTCCCAACGCAGGCAAAGTCGGTACAGCCGGCCGCGACGCAGGTCGCCAGCCAGCGCGGCCGATTCAGGGTGCAGGTCCTGGCAGTGGTAGATGTACGGAGTTCCGCGCAGGGCGCGGATCAATCGCAGCGCGCAGCCCATCAAGATCGGCGGATGACCGTTGGCGATGATGACGTCGCACCGCGGACCCATGACGGCGTGTATTACAGCGAGCAACAGGAAATAGGCCCAGTCGATCGCGCGAGCTACGCGCCACCGCTTGCGGTCCGCAATCAATCGCGCGCGCCGCACCTCGACTCCGTGAAGCGTTTCTCGCCACGGCTGTTGCAGGTGGCGGACGCCGTTGTAACTCGGCTGAGCCGTGAACACGGCGGTTTGATGACCAGTGGCGGTCAAATGTTCGAGAATGGTGCGCAGGATTCTCGCGTACGGAGTGGAGTCGGGCCAGTAGTGGCGGTAAATGGCTAGAATTCGCATGATCGTTCGACAAGCGCGCTAAGCCGCGAGCGGCTGTGCGATGTGACCGGCCGCCGCGTGGCCGCGCTTGGCCGTGCTGAGGAGCAGCTTTACAACGCGGTGCGACGTGTTGCGGATTTCGTACTCGGCGGCGATCGGTTGCTGGCGGTCCTGATCGCGGCTGGCCGTGACGAACGCGATCGACCGCAGTATGGTTTCCGGATCGAGGCCGGTGACGGCGATGTGGCCGGTGTCGATCGCCTCGGGCCGTTCGATCGCGCGGCGCATCGTGACGGCCGGGAAGCCGAGAATCGACGCCTCTTCGCTGATCGTGCCGCTATCGGAAAGCGTGCAGAACGCATCGGTCTGCAGGCGGAGGTAGTCGTGGTAACCGAACGGCGGCAGAAAGCGGATGTTGGCGTCGCAACTGTAATCGAGCGCTTCGAGCCGCTGCCGCGTGCGCGGATGGGTGCTGACGACGACGGGCCAGCCGTAGTCGCGGCACAGCCGGTTCAATGTCTCCAGGAGTTGCAGCAGGTGACGAGGCACGTCGACATTTTCGGCCCGGTGCATGCTGGCGACCAAGTACTCGCCTGGCGCGAGCTGCAACTGCTCGAGCACGTTCGACGCGGCGATACCGGCCCGGTTGTCGTCGAGCACTTCGCGCATCGGCGAACCGGTGAGAAAGATCCGCTGCGGGTGGATTCCTTCGGCCAGCAGATTTCGCCGGGCGTGCTCAGTGTAGACGAGGTTGAAGTCGCTGACGTGGTCGATCACGCGGCGGTTGATTTCCTCAGGCACGTTGAAGTCGAACGAGCGGTTGCCCGCTTCCATGTGGTAAACGGGAGTTTTCATTCGCCGGGCGATGACGGCGGCGAACGCGCTGTTCGTGTCGCCGAGGATCAGCACCGCGTCGGGCCGCTCGACATCCAGCACCGCCTCGACCTTCACTAGCACGTCGCCCAGAATCGTGCCGAGCGACTCACGATTGACGTTCAAAAAGTGGTCCGGCCGCCGCACGGCGAGGTCGCGGAAGAACACGTCGCTAAGCTCGTAGTCGGAGTTCTGGCCGGTGTGCACCAGCACGTGATCGACGTGCTGGTCCAATAGCGCTATCACGCGCGACAGGCGGATGATCTCCGGCCGCGTGCCGAGAACGGTGAGCACTTTGAGGGGCTTCATTGCTGCAAAAGTAGTTAGTTGGGTGGCACGTCAGGAGCTTCCAGCGACGGGCGTGGTTGGCGAACCCCGAACACCACGCCCTTCGCTGGGGCTCAGGGGCGTGCCACACTTCTTGTCAAGCTACATTTTCGAAGAAGGTATCCGGGTCGGCCGGTTGGAAAATCTCGTTGCACCAGAACATCGTCAGCAAATCGTCGGTGCCGATGTTTTCGATCTGGTGCGTGTGCAGGGCGGGGATGGAAATGAATTGGGGTGAGTCGCCGGAAACGCGGAACTCGCGGACCTGGTCGTCGCCCACGCGGCGGATGCGGATCGCCGCCTCGCCGCGGAGCACGCAGAACCACTCGATCTTGCGCGTGTGAAAATGGTTGCCACGGATCACGCCCGGTTTCGTCGTGGAGAAAAATATCTGCCCGCCGCCCGCCATTCGCAAAATCTCGAACAGTTGCCCGCGGTCGTCGCGATGCACTCGCGGCCGGTGGCAGTGGTCGTCCAGGTCGATGTACGACAGAAACGTGGTGTAGAGACTGGCGTCGAGCGGGTCGGACAAATCGGGCACGACGTTTTCATCGAAGTAGCTGCGGCGGAAGACGCTGAGCTTGGAAAGCATCTCGGATACAGCCAGCCGTGCCGTGCCGGCCACGCGCCGCTCGGCGAGTCCGTGGGCCGTTTGGCGCACGACCTGGCAAATCGTCTCGACCAGGTCGTTGACCCACACGAATTCGATTTGCTGATCGTCGATGACGATCGGCTGCTGGCCGTGGGCCAGTTGATGGCAGAACGTGGCGACGACCGAGTTGTAAAACGGCCGGCAGCCGGGACCGTAGACGTTTGGAATAACGACGATCGTCAGCCGCGCGCCACAGCGGCGGGCCCAGTCGCGAAGACGCTGTTCGCCGTCTTTCTTCGATCGGCCGTACTCGCCCGGTTGATCGCGCTGCGTCGACGAGGCGAAAACGACGTGCGGCGGGTGCTCGCAGGTTGCGAGCGCTTCGATCAGGCGGTCGACCAGCGAGACGTTCGTCTCGTAGACCTCGCGCTGCTGACCGCGATTCATGCCGGCCAGGTGAACGACCACGTCGCACTCGTTCGCGAACGCCTGCAACGCGGCCTGGTCGCCGAACGCCGCGCGCGGACAGGCGACGATGCGCACGAGCGGATTAGCGGCCAGTCTTCGCGCGAGGTGCCGCGCGATAAACCCGTGCGGTCCCGTGATGCCGACGACGAGTTGATTTATGCGGCGCGCCATTGCACCCTCCTGGCCGGCGACCATGTGGCCAGTTCCTGTTGGATTTCTGGCAAGCACAGCAATAGCTCTTCGATCACTGGCACGGTCAGTCGCGGGGCGTTTTCCGACGTGTAACCTTCGCGGGCAAACGCCGACTGGTGAACACCGCGGGTGAAGAACTCGTCGTAGTTGTGGCCGTGGTGGCAGGCGATGCGGTAGTAATCGTCGAATTCCTCGGCCCGCGCGAACTCCTCGGCCGTGACCAGCACCTCGTGTATCTTTTCTCCGGCGCGGATGCCGACGACCTGCAGCTCGTTCTTTGCGCCGAACAGATTCAGCATCGCCTGGGCCAGATCGCCGACCGTGGCCGCCGCCGCTTTGCGGACGAATATGTCGCCCTGCCGGCCGTGCTGCATGGCGAACGTCACCAGCTCGACGGCCTCGGCCAGCGGCAACAGCAGCCGCGTCATGTCGGGGTGGGTGAGCGTAAGCGGCTGGCCGCGCTTGATCTGATCGACGAACAGTGGGATGACGGAGCCGCGCGAGTACATCACGTTGCCGTACCGCACGCCGCAAAAGGTGACGGTCGTTTGCGATTCCTGCGACCGGGCCAGCATCAATTTTTCCATCAGCGCTTTCGACTGGCCCATCGCGTTGATCGGGTACACGGCCTTGTCCGTGCTGAGCACGACAAGTTTTTCAACGCCGCATTGCTCGGCCGCTTCGAGGACGTGGTGCGTGCCGATGACGTTCGTCTGCACCGCTTCCATCGGGAAAAATTCGCAGGAGGGCACCTGCTTGAGCGCCGCGGCGTGGAACACGAAATCGACGCCGCGCATCGCGCTCGCGACCTGGTGGCGATC
Source organism: Lacipirellulaceae bacterium (assembly GCA_044868555.1). Lineage (GTDB taxonomy): Bacteria > Planctomycetota > Planctomycetia > Pirellulales > Lacipirellulaceae > JABDGM01. The sequence continues at coordinate 9,977 of JBIOWO010000114.1, forward strand.
GCGAACGTCGCCGATCACAAACGCCAGGCGGCGATCGTCGAACGCGAGCCGCATGTCGAACTGCTTCTTTTCGTCGCGGCTGAAGACAATGACCCGGGCCGGATCGTTCTGGCTGAGCACGAGCCGGATGAAGTCGTGCCCAAACGAACCGGTGCCGCCGGTGACGAGGATCGTCCTTCCTTGGAACATGGCGGCCTCGTTGCTGGCAGCAGAAAAAGTATAGCCCGGCCATCTCGCCATCGCGAGTCGCCGTGGCGACCTGGCCGGGTTCGGCTGCCTGGTCGCTCGTAAGACCGACCCAGGATGGGTCGGCTATATTGCGGGCGGCGGAGTCTAGTTGACGCTGGTAGCAGCAACAAGTTCAGTTGACGCGGCGGGACGAGGGGCACGGCGAGGGGGTCGGGACTCTTTTGCGACTGGCAGCCGCAAACGCTTGGCAAAGCTGTCAGTCGCAAAAGACTCCCGACCCCGGCGTGCTAGCGGGCCCGCGCGCGGCAAGCCGTATTGCCGGCTGGCACGGCGATTGTGTACTAATCCCCGCCTCAAATCCCTTTTTTGCCGGCGCTCCCGCGTTCGCACTGCGCCGGCGCAATGTTACCGATGGGTCACGATGTCCCACCGTTGTAAGTCCGCGTCGTATCATCTGGTTGCGCGCCGGATAGGGCGCTCGCGCGCGCCGTCGGCACGGGCGTGCGCGCAGGCGTGGCTGATTGCATTGGTGGTTGCGCTTGCCACGACCGGCTGCCGGACGGCGAATTACACGGCGGCCAATCTGCCGGAACCGCTCCGCGTGCCGCCGATGCCGACGGCCAGCGGCATCAACCTGCAACAAATGGGTGTGGGCGGGATCGGCACGTCGCAGCTTGCGCCGGGCGATCTGGTCGAGATCACGATCGTCAGCGGCACCGGCGACGAAGAGGTCAAGCCGTGCCCGGCGCGCGTTTCGAACGACGGCACCGTGGCGGTGCCGATCGTCGGCGCCGTGGCCGTCGGCGGGCTCGAGCCGTTCGCGGCCGAGCAGCAGATTGCCGCCGCCGCTGTCGAGCGCGGCATCTATCGCAAACCGTACGTGACGCTGAGCGTTTCGCAACAAGCCGTGAACCGAGTGACGGTAATGGGCGCTGTTGAGAAGCCGGGTGTGGTGGAGCTGGCGCGCGGTTCGAGCGATCTGTTGAGTGCATTGGCCGCGGCGGGGGGAATGAAGGAAGAGGCCAGTCTGCAAGTGGACGTGCTGCGGCACAGCGGGCCTTCGCACGTGGCCGGCGCGTCGCAGCCACAGAATCTGGGCGGCCCGCAAAGCGTGCAACTGGCATCGTACAGCGCGCCGGCCGGCCCGCCGTTCGCACCGCCAGGCATGTTGCCGGCGCCGGAAGCAATGCGGATCGATCTGGCCCAAGCGAACCGTCCGGCCGACGATAACTATCAACTGGGCGACCGCGACGTGGTGATGGTGCACCCGAAAGAGAAGCGGGTGATCCACGTCACGGGCCTGGTCCACAAGCCGGATCAGTACGAAATGCCGTTCGACAAGGACATGCGGGTGCTGGACGCGATTGCGATGGCCGGCGGGATCAAGTCGCCGCTCGCGGACAAAGTGTTCGTGATCCGGCAGTTCCCCGACATGCCGGAGCCGGCCGTGATCCGGCTGAGCATGGCGTCCGCAAAGCGCAACGGCGAAGTGAATTTGCGGCTCGCGTCCGGCGACCTCGTAAGCGTCGAAGCGACGCCGATGACGATGATGGTGGACACGGCGACGAATTTCTTCCGCGTGGCGATCGGGCTGAGTGGGAGCATTGTGACGTTTTGACGATTCTCGGCGCGAGCAAGTTCGCGGCTTGGTGCCTCGCAAGGACAAATGTCGACACAACACGACGATAACGCCGACCTGCAACTGCTGCCCGACGCGCCGGCGGACGGTTCCTCGTCGGAGCTGGTGCACAATCTGTTCCGGCTGGTGCAGATCGCGCAGTACCGCCGCAAGACGATTCTGCAGTGCGTCTGCGTGGCGACGTTGTTGAGCACGGCGTACTATGCGTTCGCCCCGCGGTACTACGATGCCTCTGCCAAATTGCTCATCGTCCAGCGCAACCAGGACCAGGTGACGTCCGTCGGCGAGCAGCCCGGACTGGACAACACGATGGCCACGCACCGCGAGCTGGTCGTCAGCCCGGTGGTGATTCAGGACGCGATCGAACATTTGCAAGCCGAGCATCGCATCGACTTTGACGACGCGCCGCCGTCGGCGTGGGCCCGAAAGCTGACTCGCAGCCTGGCGGCCCGCACGACGCGCAAGACGAATATTATCGAATTGAGTTACCGGTCGTTGTCGCCCGAGGCGGCGGCGGCCGTCGTGAGCGCGGTGATTCAATCGTACCTGCAGTTCGTCGAGACGACGCACAAAGGCTCTGCCAGCGACATCATCGCCGTGCTCACGCAGGAGCGCGAGCAACTGACACAGAACCTGTCTTCGAAACAACGCGAGCTGCAATCGTTTCGGCAGCGAGTCGGGCACCTGGCCATCGAATCGGGCGATGGCGCGGTCGACCCGACGATCCAGCGGGCGCTCAAGCTCAACGACGCACTGATGGAAGCCCAGCAAAGGCGGCTGAAATTGCAGGCGTCACTGGCGTCGATCACCCTGGCGATCGACCACGGCGAGGACGTGCAACAATACATCGTCGGTCTGGAGCAGGTCGTCGGCCAGCAGATGCTCTCTTCCGCGCTCGGCCTCAGCTCGCAGGACATGGACCTCATGAAGGGCCAGGAGCAGGAGCTGCTCGCCGCGGAGGCGGAGCTGCGGAAAATTGCGCCGTTCTACGGGCCGGCGCACCCGAAGGTGGCCGAGCTGAATGAACGAGTTCGCACGATCGAAAATTACGTGGCCAATTACCGCACCCATGCGAGCGAGCGGATGGCGGCGTTCGGCGGCGGCGAACTGGGAGCAGTGCTGAAGAAACTGGTGACGCAATCGGTCGCCCAAGCGCTCGAGGAAGAACAGCAACTGCAAACTTCGTTTGCGGATGCGCGGGCCGAGGCGGCGCGGCAAAGCGGCGACCTGGTGCAAATCCAGATGCTGGAGCGCGAGGTGTCGCGGCTCGAATCGCTGCACGACGTGTTGTTCGACCGCATCGCAAACGTGGACATCCGCCAACTGCAGGCGCCGATTCAGGCCACGGTGGTGCAGGAGCCGCTGCCCGATGAAACGCCCGATTCGCCCCAACTGCGGATGGTGGCGATTGTTTCGCTGTTGGGCGGGCTGCTGGTGGGCGGCTTGATCGCGTACGTGCAGGACGTCCTGGACGATCGTTTCGCTTCGCCGGAAGAAATGTCGGCGCAGTTGCGCGTGCCGATGCTGGCGATGATCCGGCGGCTGGACGCGCTGGACGGCGGCGGCCTGGCGAGCGTACACACGCACGTGGCGCCCAATTCGGTGGAGGCCGAGGCATTCCGCACACTGCGCACCGCCCTCACGCTCGGCGCCGGCGCGATGGATCGCATTGCCGTCTCGAGCGCCGAGCCGAGCGACGGCAAGACGACGGTGGCCGCGAACCTTGCAGTGTCGTTCGCGCAAGCTGGCAAGAAGACGTTGCTGATCGACGCGGATCTGCGCAAGCCGGGTCTCACGATTCTGCTGGGGCTGCGCGGCCTACCGGGCGTGGCCGACGTGCTCTACGGCCAGGACGACGCGGCCCGCGCGGCGGCCGATTGTGTCCGTCACACGGAACTGCGCGGCCTCGACGTGCTGCCGGCCGGCTTGCGGCGACCGAACCCGGCGGAGCTGCTCGGCGGGCCGAACTTCGTCGAGCTGTTGGCGTGGGCCGAGGCGACTTACGACCAGGTGCTCGTGGATTGTCCGCCGGTGCTCGCCGTGAGCGACGCGCAAATCGTCGGCCGGCTCGTGGACGGCGCGATCCTGGTCGTGCAGCCGCACAAGAATCATCGCCGGCTGGTCGTGCGGGCGTGCCACAGCTTCGCGGCCACGGGCACCAACGTGCTGGGCGTGGTGGCCAACGGCCTGTCGCCCGAAGCGGGCCAGGGGTACGGCTACGGATACGGTTACGGCTACGGATACGGTCACGATCGCGGAGCCGACGATGCGGACGGGACTGCGGCAGTTGACGAAGAGTCGGTGTTGAACGAAGCCGGCGAAGGCGACGGCGTGATCTCTGTGGAAGCATGGAAAGCGGCCGCAGCCACGTGCGGGAAGCGCGCGTCGGAGCGCGCAGCTTAGTTCAGTGTTGGGTGGCACGCCCAGAGCTTCCGGCGATGGGCGTGGACGATGCAATCAGGAAAGACCACGCCCTTCGCTTGGGGCTCAGGGACGTGCCACACTACTTTGGATGTCGTGAGGACGCGACGTGAGTCATGCAGCATCGAAAAAGTCCGACGGCTGGAGCAGCGCGGGCGGGACCGTTTCGCGCGTCGGGCCGGCCGCGGAATTATTGCTGCGCGTGGTTGATGCCGGGCTGTGCGGCGTGATTTGTCTGGCGCCATTTTTCTTCGGCGGCCGGCATGACTTCGGGCGCCTCGTGCTGGTAGCGCTCATCGGCGCGACGGCAATTGCCTGGTTTGTGCGGCAAGCACTGCTGCCGAACGCTCCGCGAATCAGGACGGTCGCCCATGGGATTCTTCTGGCCGCCACTGCGCTGCTTGTGTTGCAACTGGTTCCGCTGCCGGCGTCATGGCTGGCGATGCTCGCGCCGCGGACATCGGAGTTGCTGCCGTTGTGGACGATCGACGGCGAAGCCGCCGGCTTGGGCACATGGAAAACACTGTCGCTGATGCCACATGAAACGACGAAGTCGTTGGCGATGTTCGTGAGCTACTCGTTGCTATTCATCGTCGTGATCGGCCGCGTGGAAAACACGGCGGACGTGCGTCGCATTCTTCGCGTCGTCGCGGTGGCCAGCGTGCTGATGGCCGTTTTCGGTTTGCTGCAGTTCTTCACGTCGAACGGCCGTTTTTTCTGGTTCTATGAGCATCCGTATCGCAACACGCGGCTCCACCTGTGCGGCAGCTTCATCAATCGCAATCACTTTGCCAGCTTTTTGGTATTGGGCGCAGGACCGCTGGCGGCCTGGCTGTGGGAATTGGCGGCGAGCGGCACGGCGCCGCGACGCGGAGCGCGCCCGTCGTTGCTGACCCGCGTCATCAAATGGCTTGTGGCGGCGGCGCTTGTCGTCGTCGTCTGCGCGGTGTTGCGATCGCTGTCGCGCGGCGGGGCCGTGGCACTACTGACCGCGGCGACCGTGTTCGTGGCGATTGGCTGGTCGCAGCGAATCGTGGATAGTCGCAGCGTGTACGGCCTGGTGGGATTGGCCGTCGTAGTAGTGGGTTTGCTTTCTGTTTACGGCTACGACGAGGTTGCCGGGCGATTGGACGACTTCACGCAAGGTTCGATCGACGCGATGGACCAACAGGAGGGTCGGCGGCGGGTGTGGGCCGCGAACGCTGCGGCGGTGGAAGCCAGTTGGTTCACGGGCTCGGGGGCCGGCACACATGCCGAAATCTGTCCCGTCTATTTGCCTGAATCTCCGATCGTGGAATACACGCATGCGGAGTGTGGTTACCTGCAGGTGGCCACGGAGAATGGAATCGTCGGCGAAGCGCTGCTCGTAGCCGGCATCGGTCTGTGTGGCTGGTGGTGCGTCGGCTGCTTTCGTAGTGCCGTGTCGGCGAGCGACGTGCTGTGGTTCGCGGCGTGTGCCGCCGGACTGGCCGCGAGCGTTGTCCACTCGGCCGTCGACTTCGTCTGGTACATTCCCGCGTGCACGAGTGTGACCGTGGTCCTGGCAGGGTGCGTGCTGCGACTCGCGCAGCTTGTGCGTGGACCAGAACCTAAACCGCAAGCGATCGGTCAATTCGTGTGGCCGCAAGCGCGGTGGCTGCCGACGGCGGCGGTTGCCGTGCTCGTGAGTGCGTGGACCGTTTACACATTCGTCGGGCCGGGCGTGGCGTCGATTTATTGGGACCGCTACCTTCGTGTTTCGGTGGCGAATCGCGCTGCGGCCGGTGAGCAGTTGGCCGGTTGGATTTCGGACCAGCGGTCGGAGCCGGCCGCGACGGCCGAGCCGCTCACCGAAGTGATGCTGCGTCAATTGGAGCGCGTGGTGGCCTGGGATCCAATGTTTGCGCGGGCCCAACTGCGGCTGGCGGCGGCGTGCATTGCCCAATTCGAGAGGCAACAATTGCGCGGCGAGAACGCCATGACGTTGCCGCAGATTCAGGATGCGGCGCTGGCGTCGCGGTTTCAATCGGCCGACGAGCTGACCGCGTGGCTGAATCGCGCGTTTGGCAACAATGTGGAGCTGTTGCAGCGAGCGGAGGAAGCGGCGCGGCGGGCGGTTGAGCTGTGCCCACTGCAGGGCGAGGGATACGTGTTCCTGGGCGAATTGTGTTTCCTTCGCGGCAGCAACCGGGCCGCTGTGGACGCGTATTTCGACCAAGCGCGGCGCGTGCGGCCGCACGACGGCGACGTGCTGTATGAAATCGGCGAGCAGCGATTCTTGAGCGGGCAACTGGCGGCGGCGCTCGATATCTGGCAGGAGTGTTTTGTCGTTCGTGGGTCGCACCGGTTGAAGATCGTTTACTTGTTGGCCGGGCGCATCCCGGCGCCGATGTTCCTGGCGAAATATGCGCCCGACTGGGAAACGCTGGGCCAGGTCTGGACCCGCTATCGACTGCAGGGACAACCGCAGGACCTGGAACCACTCCTTACGTATGCGGCCGCCGCGGCCGAGCGCGAGACGGCGACGGCGGACGACATGGGGTCGATGCGGATTTGGTACACGCTGGCCGGGATGTATGCAAACGTCGAGCGACGGGATGAATCGCTGGCTTGCCTGGAACGGGCGTACGCGTGCAACCCCCGGCACTTCGGCGTGCGGTTTGCGCTGGCGGGCGCGCTACTGAACGCGGGGCGGTTTGCCGAGGCGGAGGCGCATGTGCGGTGGTGCATGGCCCGCCGGCCCGAGCAGAAGAATCTCAGCGCGGCGCTGGTGCAGATTGCAAAACAACAAATGGCAGCGCGCGAAACAGCCGAAAAGGGCGTGCAGCGCGCGAGCTTTGAACGCGTCGAATAAGATGCCGAGATTCCCCAAAACGCGAAACGACGTGCGCCAACTGGTGGTCAGTGCGGGCGTGTTCCTGCCGCTGTTTGTCGTGAGTTACTATGGCGCATTTTTGCTCCGCTTTGCCGGCGATCCGGGCTGGCGCTTTACCGACGTCTATCTCAGCACGCTCGTCGCCGTGCTGGCGGTGAAGTGCACCGTGTTCGCATGGTTTCGGCTGCACCAAGGCTGGAGCCGTTACGTCAACTTCCACGACATGCTGGTGTTGGGCCAGGCGGTCACCTGCGCGGCATTGGCGGTTACGCTCGTGGACGCGATGCTGCTGGCGCACGTCACCATTCCGCGGAGCATCATTCTCATCGATTGGGGACTGACGCTGCTGTTGGCCGGCGCGGCCCGCGCGGTGCCGCGGCTGCTGCGCGACGATGCGTGGAACCTGTTCGGGGCGCCGAGCGGCACGGCCTCGTTCATCGTCGGCGCGAACGACTCGGGTGAGACGCTGCTGCGGGCGATTCGCTACAACCCGGCGCTGAATTATCGCGTCGTCGGCTTCGTCGACGACCGGCTCGACGTGCAGCGGCGGCGGATCGGCGGCGTGCCGGTCGTCGGCACGTGCGACGACCTGCCACGACTGGTCGGCCGGCATCGCGTAGAGGAGGTGCTCATTACGTCGGGCGAGCTGCCCGGCACGCAGGTCCGCTCGCTGGTCGAGGTGGGACGGCTGCACGGCTTTCGCGTAAAAGTATTGCCCAGTTACGAGCAGTTGCTCGAGGAACGCGTGGCCGTGCATCCGCGGGCCGTGGCGATCGACGACTTGCTGTGCCGACCGTCCGTGGAGCTTGATATCGACGCGATCCGCGGGTGGCTTACCGGCCGCGTGCTGATGGTGACCGGCAGCGCGGGCAGCATCGGTGCGGAGATCTGCAGGCAGCTCGTCAAGGTGCGGCCTGCGCGGCTGGTGATGGTCGACCGCGCGGAGACGGGGCAGTTTCATCTGGAGCAAGAACTAAGAAGGCAGGTAGAAAATTGCGGATTTCGGATTTCGGATTGCGGATTGGGGGAAGGTCAATTCGCAATCCGCAATCCGCAATCCGAAATCGAATTGGATGTTCGCCTGGCCGATCTCAACGACCGCGCGCGCCTCGAAGCGCTGTTTCAAGAGACTCGGCCGGAGATTATTTTTCACGCGGCGGCGTACAAGCACGTGCCGCTGATGGAATCGCATTGCGGCGAGGCGATTAAGAATATCGTGTTGGCCACGCGCAACCTGGTCGACCTGGCGGACGAATACCGCAGCCAGGCAGTGGTGATGATCTCGACCGACAAGGCGGTCAATCCCACGAGCGTGATGGGTTCCTGCAAGCGGCTGGCAGAGCAGTATGTGCAGGCGCAGTCGGTCGGCGGCAATTGTCGATTCGTGACCGTGCGGTTTGGCAACGTGCTCGATTCGTCGGGCAGCGTGGTGCCGATCTTCCGCGAGCAGATCGCCCGTGGCGGGCCGGTGACGGTGACGCACCCGGACATCGAGCGGTATTTCATGCTGATCCCCGAGGCTGCGCAACTCGTGATTCAGGCCGGCGCGATGGGGCAGGGAGGCGAAATCTTCGTCCTGGACATGGGCGAACCGGTCCGCATTTTGGACCTGGCGCACGATTTGATTCGGCTCTCCGGCCTGCGCGTGGGCGAGGATATCGAGGTGCAAGTCGTCGGCCTGCGGCCGGGCGAGAAGCTGTACGAAGAGCTGTACGCGGCGGGTGAGACGCACGAGCGGACGACGCACCCAAAAATCATGGTCGCGGCCAGCCGGCGGCGAAACTTGATGGATGTCTTCCACGACATCCGCCGGCTCGAAGTGCTGGTGAACGAGCCGAACGAACTGGTGCGGGCGGCACTCGAAGACATCGTGCCACTGACGGGCGCGCCGGCTGACGGCGAACATTTCGGCGAGGCGGCTGTGCCAACTGTCTTGCCGCAGGACCAGCGTCGCGCGGCGGCTTAACGCCTCGGTTCCCGCTCCGACCGCGTTGTCAGCGCGCTCGCCGGCAAGCTATGATTGAGTGAACCGGCCGGCGGCGTCCCTGTCTTTCCTGGTAGCCCCGACGGCAGCGGCGACTTCGTTTTCGCCGGCAATTCTCGCTGCGTCCTCCGCTAAGACTGTTTCATTGCCCGCCGTGCCAGACAAAACCGACCTCTTGGAATCGCTGCTCGCGGACCGGATCTTGGTCCTCGACGGGGCGATGGGCACGCAGGTGCAGGCGCTGGGCCTGGATGAACGGGCCGTGCGCGGCGAGCGGTTTGCCGCGCATCATAAGGACCTCAGGAACTTCGTCGACATCCTGTGCCTCACGCACCCGGCGGCGGTCACGGACATCCACCGGCATTACCTGGAGGCCGGGGCCGACATTGTGGAGACGAACACCTTTGGCGCGAGCCCCGTGGGCATGGAAGAATTTGGGTTGCCGCAGGAGCTGGTGCGCGAGATCAACGCGGCGGCTGCGGCCTGTGCGCGGCGAGCGGTGGACGAGTTCAACGACCGCACGCCGGACCGGCCGCGATTCGTGGCCGGCTCCATCGGCCCGACCACGAAGCAGACGGCGATCAGCACGCGGGTCGACGACCCGAGCTACCGCGGCGTGACGTTCGACGAGATGGCCGAGTCGTACTACCAGCAGGTGGCGGCGCTGGTCGAGGCGGGCGTCGACATCCTGTTGCCCGAAACGGTTATCGACACGCTCAATTTGAAAGCGTGCCTGTTCGCGATCAATCGCTATTTCACCGAACACAACGTGCGCGTGCCGGTGATGGCCTCCGGCACGTTCGACAAGGGCGGGGCGACGTTTGTGTCGGGGCAGGACGTCGAAGCGTTCGCGGTGGCCGTGGCGCATTTTCCGCTGCTCTCCGTGGGGATGAATTGTGCGCTCGGGCCGGAACTGATGCGGCCCCACCTGGAGCGGCTGCAGGAAGTGTCGCCGCGGTGGATCAGTTGTCATCCGAACGCCGGACTGCCGAACGAGATGGGCCAATACGACCTGGGCCCGGCCGACATGGCCCGAATGCTGGGCGAGTTTGCCGAACGAGGCTGGGTGAACATTATCGGCGGATGTTGCGGCACCGGGCCGGCGCACATTCGCGCGATTGTGGACACCGTGCGCCGAATGAAACCGCACCGGCGGACCAGTATCGCACCGCACCTGCAATTGAGCGGGACGCGGGCGCTCACGCTGTACCCCGACAGCAATTTCCTGATGATCGGCGAACGAACCAATGTTACGGGCTCGCGCAAATTCGCGCGGCTCGTCAAAGAAGAGAAATTCGAGGAGGCAGTCGAGGTGGCCCGTTCGCAGGTTGTCGGCGGAGCGAACGCCGTGGACGTCAACATGGACGAAGCCTTGCTCGACGGCGAGGCCGTGATGACGAAGTTTCTGCGGTTGATTGCCGGCGAGCACGACGTCGCCGCCGTGCCCACGATGGTCGACAGTAGCAAGTGGTCGGTCATCGAAGCCGGCCTCAAGACGCAGCAGGGCAAGGCGATTGTCAACTCGATCAGCCTGAAGGACGGCGAGGTCGAGTTCCTCCGCCGCGCGACACTTTGCCGGTGGTATGGGACGGCCGTCGTCGTGATGGCGTTCGACGAGAAGGGGCAGGCCGTGGAGGTGGACGACAAGGTGCGCATCTGCCGGCGGGCGTATGAGCTCTTGACCGAAAAGGTTGGCTTCCCGGCGGAAGACATCATCTTTGATCCAAACATTCTCACGGTGGCCACGGGCATCGAGGAGCACAACAACTACGCGGTCAACTTCATCGAGTCGATTCCGCAGATCAAAGCAGCGTGCCCCGGCACGCACATTTCCGGCGGCGTGTCGAACATTTCGTTCTCGTTCCGCGGCAACGATTTTGTCCGCGAGGCGATGCACGCCGTGTTCCTGTATCATGCGATCCAGGCCGGGCTCGACATGGGGATCGTCAACGCCGGGCAGCTCGCGGTGTACGAAGAGATCGAGCCGCGGTTGAAGGAGCTGGTCGAGGACGTGATCCTCAACCGGCGTCCGGACTCGACGGAGCGGCTGATCGAGCACGCGGAGACGCTCAAAGGGCAGGGCGGGGCGTCGGCCGCGGCCGACGAGGCGTGGCGCGACGCGCCGATCGAGGAGCGGCTCAAGCACGCGATTTTGAAGGGCGTCGTAAAATACATCGACGAGGATGCTGAAGAGGCGCGGCAGAAGTATCCATCGTGCCTGGCGATTATCGAAGGCCCGCTGATGGACGGCATGAGCGTGGTCGGCGATTTGTTCGGCGCGGGCAAGATGTTCCTGCCGCAGGTAGTGAAGAGTGCCCGCGTGATGAAGAAGGCGGTCGCGTACCTGACGCCGTTCATGGAGGCGGAGAAGGCGGCCGGCGGCGGCACGCCGCAGGCTCGCGCCAAGGTGCTCCTGGCGACGGTGAAGGGCGACGTACACGACATCGGCAAGAACATCGTCGGCGTGGTGCTCGGCTGCAACAATTTCGCAGTGACGGACCTGGGCGTGATGGTGCCGTGCGAAACGATTCTGGAAACGGCCCGCCGGGAAGGCGTCGACATCATCGGTCTGTCGGGACTCATCACGCCGAGCCTGGACGAGATGGTGCACGTGGCCCGCGAGATGAAGCGGACCGGCTGCGAGTTGCCGCTGTTGATCGGCGGCGCGACGACGAGCGCGAAGCACACGGCGGTGAAGATTGCGCCCGCCTATCAGCACGAGGTGATCCACGTGCTGGATGCGTCGCGGTCGGTCGGCGTCGTGGAAAAGTTGATTAGTGCCGACGCCCGGCCGCGGCTGGACGTGGAGAATCGCGCACTGCAGAAGCAGCTTGTGGCGTCTCACGCCCAGCGGCAGGAGGCCACACTGGTGCCGTATGCCGAGGCGCTCGCGCGGCGGTTTAAGACGGATTGGGCGACCGTTGACATTCCGACGCCGGCGTTCCTCGGCGCGCGGACGATGGAGCATTTCTCCTTGGAGAAACTGCGCGAGTACATCGATTGGTCGCCATTCTTTCTCACTTGGGAGATGAAAGGCAAGTATCCGCGGATCCTGGACGCCCCGAACCTCGGCGAAGCGGCGCGAAAGCTGTTTGAGGACGCGCAGTGCTTGCTGGATCGAATCATTCGTGAAAAACTGCTGACAGCCCGCGGCGTCTATGGCTTTTGGCCGGCGGCGAGCGAGGGTGACGACGTCCTGGTTTTTGCCGATGAAACGCGCGCGAAGGAGCTGTGCCGATTCCACGCGCTGCGGCAACAATGGGAACGCAAGGGACAGGATACGTTCTTGTCGCTGGCGGATTTCATAGCGCCGGCAGGCATTGGCCGTCGCGATTACATCGGCGCGTTTGCCGTGACCGCCGGCGTCGGCTGCGACGAACTGGCGGCCCGTTTCGACCGCGATCACGACGATTACAACTCGATCCTGACCAAAGCGCTGGCCGATCGGTTGGCCGAGGCGTTTGCGGAATACTTGCATGCGCGGGCCCGGAGCGATTGGGGCTACGGTCGCGACGAAAAGTTGTCGAATGATGAACTCATCGAGGAAAAATACCGCGGCATCCGCCCGGCGCCCGGCTATCCGGCGCAGCCGGACCATACGGAAAAGAGCACGCTGTTCAAGCTGCTTGACGCCGAGCGGGCGACCGGGATCAAGTTGACGGAGCACTTTGCGATGCACCCGGCGGCCAGCGTTTCGGGCCTCTACTTCGCCCATCCGCAGTCGCGCTACTTCGCCGTCGACCGCCTCACGCGCGACCAGGTGGAAGACTACGCCCGCCGAAAGGGCATGAGCGCCGCCGAGATCGAACGCTGGCTCGCGCCCAATTTGGGCTACGATCCGAGTTAGAGCATTTCCAAGTACTGTGCCAAACTTTGCACGATAGTGCCCTGGCACGCTACCCGACCAGAGTACTGTGCCAGGTGTGCCAGGTTGGTGCGTTTGCAGATTATTTAGAGCACAGCATTTGAGCGGTCGCGTAGGGTCATCCAAAATTGTTTTCTTCTTGAATTTAGGCCAGCGTTTGTGCTAGGGTGACCCGAAAACGACCATTTGGCGCGAAGTCCCGAATTCCCAGCACTAGCTAGCCTAGCGCTTCAGTTGGGCGCGTTCATAGGCGTCGACGGTCGGGTAGATCGTCGTGATCAGCGTGGCGATCGCCAGTCCGGAGAGGAATCCACCGACGTGGGCGCCGTAGGCGACGTGCTGGTCGTGATTCGCCAGGAAGTACATGTCGCCGACGAATCCGAGCAGCCCGAAAGCGGCGAGCTGGATCGGAGGCACGGCAAAGGCGAGCGGCCAGACCGCGGGCCAGGGCAGTTGCCAGCGCAGCGCGAGTCCGAAGTAAGCGCCCGCGAAGCCGCAGACGGCGCCGGAGGCGCCGATGATCGGAGCGGGCGAATCGCTGTTCAGGCAAACCTGCACGATGTTGCCGCAGATCCCACACAGCAGGAAGATCGCCAGTGCCCACCACTGGCCCAGGATTTGGGACGTCAGGTAGCCGAACGTCCACAGGAACACCATGTTGTAGATGATGTGCTCGGCATCCGCGTGCAGGAAAATCGCCGTGACCAGCCGCGACAGGCTCTGGGCGACAGAGACGTTGACATCAGCGTGGACTAGCGCGCGGAAGGAGGGAGCGATCACCGCGGGCACGGCGCCGTACTCTTCCGCAAACGAGGTATCACGGACTCGCTCGCCGGCGAACACGATGGCGCACGCGGTAATGAGCCCGAAGATGGTGAGATGGCGATTGGGAGTCATCGCGGTGGCCGTTGTTGAACGAAGGCTGGCGCAGAATTGTCGTTGCGTGCCGATGTGGCCTGATCGTTACTCACCAGGCGGCAAGAGCTTCATGGGCTTCTTAATGACCAAAGTCCGGGCAATCATATCGTGCATGCCTTGCTTGTACTTCGTGAAGTCGATGATCATGAACCCAAGAAAGAAAAACAGCGACGAGACTACCTTCGCGAAATTTCGGACCGACGCACGCCAAAAGCCCGTTCGATTGCCATACAAATCTACCACTTGGATCCCAAGCAGTTTCTTACCGAGTGTTGCTTGAAGCGCGGACGATTCCATGACGGCATAGTATAGCCACCAAATTACCGTGCAAATGATCATCAGAGCTCGGTCAATCGCAGCTTCCGATGCGTTTGTGAACACCTCAATCAATAGAAAAGCCGGCACACAAATTGCAATTTGAAGCAACGTGAAGGCGATAAAATCGATCGCGAACGCTGCGAGCCGTCGAGCAAACCCTGCATATCGGAAGTCGATCGGATCGGCATTGGTCCAGTCTTGCGGGCCCGAATCGGTTGGGGGCACAATCGTCGAAGGTGCGTCGCGATTTGCATCATCAGAAATTCCGAGTGTTGTCATGGTCGAGTATTCTAGCAAAGTCGGCAAATAACTCACCAGGGCTCTTGACCCTCCAGTTACTGGAGGTCGTATGCTGGTGTGGAGGGTGGCAAGCACATGTTCAGCATCGGCGAATTTTCGAGGATCAGCGGCCTGCCGGTACGCACGCTGCGGTTTTATCACGAGAAGGAATTGCTGGTGCCCTCAGCGGTGGACGCCGAGACCGGCTATCGTTCGTACGACGAGCGGAATCTCGAGATGGCGCGGGTGATCGTAGCGCTCCGCGGAATGGAGTTTTCGCTCGACGAGATCGCCGAGATTCTCGCTGGCGCGACCGACGACGCCGACATCCTTGATCATCTGGAGCGGAAGAAGGAGAAGCTGAGGGCTCGAATGCGTCAGTATCAAAACATTGTCGGGCAGATCGAACGTGTCATTCAACAAGAACGCACTTCGCGGGAGGTAGCGCAAATGCAAGCCATTTTGTCTGAATTTGAAGAGAAAGACGTGCCTCGGATGCTGGTGGCCGGCATCCGGATGGTCGGTTGCTACGGCGACTGCGGCCAGGGCTTTGCAACGCTCGGCAAGCGATTGGGAAGGCATATTGTGGGCAAGCCGCTGTGTCTGTTTTACGATGGCGAATATCGCGAAGGGGACGCGAATTTTGAGCCCTGCTTTCCGATTCGCCAAGTCGTCGATGTCGACGGCATTTCCGTGCGTGAACTACCCGGAATCCATTGTCTTGCGCTCGTTCATCACGGGCACTACGATGGGTTGAGGAATTCGTACGCGCGGATGCTAAAATGTGCCAAGGAGCGCGATTACGAAATCTCGCTGCCCACGCGCGAAGTCTATTTGAAGGGTCCGGGAATGATCTTCCGCGGCAACCCAAAGAAGTATCTCACGGAAATACAGTTTCCCATTTGCGAGAGGTGAGCATGGCGACGACGAAGGCGAAAGCGAAAAGATCGTGGCGGGAGAAGCTGGCCGACAGCAAGGACTTCCCCAAGGTGGCGGCAATCGACTGCACTAAATCGAAACGGTGGGGCAAGGGGACGTTTGTGATTCCTGCGCCGTTGGAAGTAGACGCGGCGATGAGGGGAGTCCGTACCGGGAAGTTGACGACGATCGACGCGATTCGCAAGGCGCTGGCCAGGACGCACGGCGCGACGATCGCCTGCCCGATAACGACCGGCATCTTCGCCTGGATCGCGGCCCACGCGGCCGACGAGGCGGAGAACGAAGGCCGCGCACGGATCACGCCCTATTGGCGCACACTCAAATCGGGCGGCGAACTCAACCCGAAATATCCGGGCGGAATCAAAAACCTCCGCGCGCGGCTTACTGCCGAAGGGCATCGCATCGTAAAGAAGGGCGCGCGATACTTTGTGGCCGACTATGAAGAGTTCGTCGTCGAGCCGAAAACTGCATGATCTACTGTTTGGCACGAGCCTTTCCGTTGTGGCTGGCCTTTGTGCCAGTGCGGATCGTTTCGACGAACCGCTCGGCAGCCGGCGGCAGTTTGTGGTTCTTGCGCAGGACGACGCCGTAGGTGCGCTTGGGGAAGTAGCGGCCGAGGGGGACGCAGTGCAGGTGGTCGGCGCCGGACAGGCAGTGACTCATCACGATCGAGATGCCCAGGCCCAGCTCGACGTATTTCTTGATCACGTCGTAACCGCCGACTTCGAGCTTGACGTCGTGGTCCAACTGATGCTCGGCAAAAACGGCTTCGACGACGCTGTGCGTGCTGAGGCTCTTGGGCGGCAGAATCAGCGGGTACCTGGCAATGTCCTTCAGCGTGACGCGCCGCTGGCCGGCGAGCGGATGGTCGGGCCGTGTGATCAACATCGGCTCGTACGTGACGAGCGGATGAAACGTGATGTCGGGCGGTGTTTCGAACATCGGCCCGACGGCGAAATCGACCTCGCCTTCGCGCAGCAGGGCCAACCCCGCTTTGCCGGTGACGTTATGCAGTCGCACGTCGACCTGCGGATGTTCGCGGGTGAACCGCTCGACGTACGGTGGGAGCAGATATTGAATCGTGGAGCCGCCGGCCGCGATGTTGACTGTGCCGCGGTCGGCCGAGTCGCGTAGCGATGCGAAGTTGTCGTCGAGTCGGTCGAGGGCGTCCACCAGCGGTCGGGCCAGCTCGAACAGGCGATGGCCGTCGTGGGTGAGCGCAATTCGCGGGCCGCGACGGTCGAACAGGCGGGCCCCCAATTCCTGCTCCAGCGCCTTAATCTGCAGCGAGACGGAGGGCTGGCTGAGCTTCATCCGGGCGGCGGCCTTAGAGATGCTCTTGGTGGCGGCGGCGTAGCAGAATCCTCGCAGCTGCTGGAGCCGATTCTGCTTATAGCGCGAGAGCGTGGCCATGGGCGGGTCGTGGTCGAAAGTCAGGCTCTCACCCGACGTTATCGCGAAATTGCGATACCGTCCGGCGAGAGCCTAACTTCCAGCTTATTCGCATCATTGCCGCTGTCAATGAAGGCAGACGACGGAGTTTGGCGGCGTAAATGATGGATTCGTGCGTGCGGGCGTGTTTCCGGCCAGAATGGTCGGGTTATGTGTCGGCGTCTCAACATGAAACGAACGTCCCGGACTGAGACGAGAAATCGGCGTCTGCGCGCCGCACAATCGCAGCCCGCGTTCGCGATCGAAACCAAAATCTTGGGATACGTCCGCCTATTTCTGCATTGATTCGCAAGTTGCTGCAGCTGGCGCCGCTGGTTGGCACGCGCGTTGCAATGCTCCAAAGTCAGCATGACAACGATCGCCTCGAACTATTCTACTGGGAATCATTCCTGCCACTCTCCCTGCCTCTCCGCAAGGCTGTTCCACCCAGCCGCGCAGCAGCCGCCATTGCCCGTGGCGGCTGCTGCTGTTTTGAGAGGAGGCAGTTGAGTAGGTGAGTAGGTGAGTCACTCTGTCGCGCATTAGCGGTCCACGTACTCACTCACTCACTTACTCACCTACTCACCATCTGCTAAATTGGCGGGACGATCGCCATCTTCCAACTAGGAACAGGAACAGGAACAGGAGCAAGAGCATGTCGACGACTATCGTTTGTGAACCGGTTCAAGCCAAAGTGAATGCGTTTGCCGAGCGGCTCGTCGGCGTCCTCACGGACGCGGGGCTGGGCCTGATGCTGAGCATCGGGCATAGGACGGGCCTCTTCGACGCGATGGCCGAATTGCCGCCGCTGACGTCGGAGAGCATTGCGAAACGGGCCGGGCTCAACGAGCGGTATGTCCGCGAGTGGCTGGGGGCGATGGTCACCGGCGGGATCATTGAATACGATCCGGCGGACCAAACCTACGTGCTGCCGCCCGAACATGCGACGCTGCTGACGCGCACCGGCAAGCCGGCCAACTTCGCCGCGACGATGCAATGGTTGAGTGTGCTGGGGCACGTGGAAGACGACATTGTCGAGTGCTTTCGCCGCGGCGGGGGCGTTCACTATGAGAAGTTTCACCGTTTCCACGACGTGATGGCCGAGGAGAGCGCGCAGACCGTCGTGGCGGCGCTGCGGGACCATATCTTGCCGCTGGACGGCGGGCTGACCGACAAGCTAGATCGCGGCATCGACGTGCTGGACATTGGCTGCGGCAGCGGCCGGGCCGTGTGCCTGATGGCAGCCGATTTTCCGCGCAGCCGCTTCACGGGCTGCGATCTGTGCGAGGACGCAATCGCGGCGGCCAACAACCAGGCGCAACGCGACGGACTCAAGAACGTGCGGTTCGAAGCGCGGGACGTGTCGCGGCTTGACGAGTCGGAGAAGTTCGATCTGATCACGGCGTTCGACGCGATTCACGACCAGGCGAAACCGCAGGTTGTGCTGCACCGGATCGAGAACGCGTTGCGGCCGGGCGGCACGTTTCTGATGCAGGATATCCTGGCGTCGAGCCGGCTGGAAAAGAACATCGACAACCCGCTCGCGCCGTTCCTGTATACGATCTCGACGATGCACTGCATGAGTGTGTCGCTGGCCCAGGACGGGGCGGGGCTGGGCACGTGCTGGGGCCGCGAGCTGGCAGAAAAGATGCTCCGCGAGGCCGGGCTGGTCGACGTCCACGTCGAGAAGCTGCCGCACGACGATATGAACTACTACTACATCGCGCAGAAGCCGGCGTGAGGCGGCTGTGCTATAATTGTTCATCGGTAGCGTTTGAATCAGAGACCTTGAACCGATGAACAACTCGGCCAACGATCTGGACGATTCCAACAAGGACGATTTGGTCATTCCGGCCGACGTCATTGCTGAATTTGAGGCGGCTGCGCGGCGACCACTCGCCCAGCGCTTTCGATACGCGTTCATCAAGACTTATAAGCCGGTGATGGATGATGCGCCGTTTCGCTCGTTCGACACGATGGCCGACTATCGGCGCTGGTGCGAACAGAACCTTCCAAGCTGGTTGGGCTACGGGCGCGGGTAACCATGGCCACGTTCGAATACCGCCAAGCAGAGGAAATTCGCGACGCCTTCGACAAGCATGGAGTGCGCTATCTATTTCTCGGCAAGTCGGGCGCGATCCTGCTGGGATTTCCTGATACGACTCAAGATGCTGACGTGTATCTGGACAAGACGCCGGCAAATGGACGTGCGACGGCGACAGCGCTCCGCGAACTGGGTTTCAGTCTGACGGATCAGCAGGCCGGTGATATCGAGCAGGGCAAGGACTTTGTCCAGCTCAAGAACGGCCCATTCGATTTGGACCTTGTCTTTGCTCCGGACGGCATCGAGCGCTTCGACGACGCATGGCGCCGTCACAAGGAAGTGGAAGGCTTCCACGTATGCAGTATCGACGACATTATTGCCAGCAAAGAGGCCAGCGGCAGACTGAAGGATCGTGAATCGTTGCCACGCTTGCGTCTCTTCCGCGATTACTTGCGGACCCAACGGCCGGACCTCCGCTAGACGTCGAATTTGATGCCCTGGGCGAGCGGCAGCTCGTTCGAGTAGTTCACGGTGCTGGTGACGCGGCGCATGTAGGCTTTCCAGGAATCGCTGCCCGCTTCGCGGCCGCCACCGGTCTCTTTCTCGCCGCCGAACGCGCCGCCAATCTCCGCACCGCTGGTGCCGATGTTGACGTTGACGATGCCGCAGTCGGCGCCGGCGGGCGACGCGAACCGCTCGGCCTCGCGGACGTCGCGGGTGATGATCGCGGCGGCCAGGCCCTGCGGCACGCCGTTCTGGATGCGGATTGCTTCGTCGAGGTCTCGGTAGCGGATGAGATACAGGATCGGCGCGAACGTTTCCTGTTGAAGGATTGTGGCGTCGGCGGCGATTTCGACGATGGCCGGGCGGACGTAGTGGCCGCCTGATGGGACGCCTTGCGTCACGCGCTCGCCACCGTGCACGGTGGCGCCTTGCTTGCGGGCGGCGGCGAGGGCGGCTTCCATCGCCGTAAATGCGCGCTCGTCAATGAGCGGGCCGACGAGCACGCCGAGATGCGTCGGGTCGCCGACCTTCAGCCGCGTGTAGACTTTCAATACGCGGTCGCGCAGCTCGTCGGCGATCGATTCGTGCACGATCAACCGGCGGAGCGACGTGCAGCGCTGGCCGCACGTGCCGGCGGCGGCAAAAACGATGGAGCGTACGGCCAGGTCGAGATCGGCCGACGGCGCGACGACCGCCGCGTTGTTGCCGCCGAGCTCCAACAACGAGCGGCCGAGCCGGGTTGCGACTAATTGGGCCACGGCACGGCCCATGGGCACCGAGCCGGTTGCGGAGATTAGCGGTAGCAAACGCGAAGACGCCAGCGATTGGCCGACGTCTGCGCCGCCGATCACAAGGTTTAAAATTGCCGGGGGTGTATCGGGCGTGCCGGCGATAACCTGCTGAACCAATGCCTGACACGCAATCGCGCTGAGCGGTGTTTTTTCAGACGGTTTCCAGACGATGGGATCGCCGCACACCAGGCCGATCATCGCGTTCCACGACCACACGGCGATCGGGAAATTGAACGCCGAGATCACGCCGACGGGGCCGAGCGGGTGCCAAGTTTCGCTAAGCCGATGTTGGGGCCGCTCGCTGGCGATCGTGCGGCCGTAGAGCTGGCGGCTGAGGCCAACGGCGAAGTCGCAGATGTCGATGACTTCCTGCACTTCGCCCGCAGCCTCGGCAGCGCTTTTGCCGGCCTCCCAGGTGACAAGCGTGGCGAGTGCGGACTGATGTTCGCGGAATGTGTTGCCGATGCGGCGGACCAGCTCGCCGCGAACCGGTGCGGGCGTGTCACGCCAGGCGGGGAATGCGGCTGTGGCGGCCTGGGCGGCGGCGTTCACTTGTTGCGGCGTGGCGGCGGGGAACTCGGCGAGTGTTGAGCCGTCGATCGGCGAGCGGACGGCGAGCAGTGCGCCTCCGCCCGCTTGCCAGTCGCTGCCGATCGCGACGGCCTGCGGCGGGCCAGTGAGACCGATGTCGTTGTGAGCTTGGGCGACTGGGTTTGGCATGGCGGACATCCAGATTTGCGCTGACCCCGTCAGCTGTCGTCGTTTCCGACGCTGCTCGAGTAGCGCGTGGCTACCTGGGAGTCGTAATGTTGTCCGAAGCGGTTGGCGATAAAGTCGTCGAAGTTCACTTGCTCCTGGCGCACCAGTCCGCGGCGCGGCAACCGGCCGGCGACGTGCAGGTCGAGCACCGCGCACAGTCCGGCGGCAGTGGTGATCTGGATGGCGCTCCAAGTCTCGCTGCCGATGTACTGATGATAAATTTTACGGGCGTCGCTTTTCTGGACCAACAGGCCTTTCCGCCAGCCGGTGACGGAGCAGAACGTGACGACAACATCCTGAAACGTGACGGGGACCGACTCTTCCAGAATCTCTTTGAGCAGGTCGCGACGCTCATCGAGCCGCAACTCGTCGATCAAGAGTTTCATCGGGTCGCGGTGGCCGACGTAGCGGACCGTTTTGTAATTGAGTTCGCGGAGGCGGCCGGCGAAGGTATCGCAGAGCGAGCCGATGCCGCCGCTGGTGTTGAAGGCCTCGTAACGGACGCCATCGAGCGAGAATTCCTCGAGGCCTTCGAGGGGCAGCATTTCAATCCGTTTGCCGTTGTGGATCGCATCGCACGGGTTGCAATACTCGTTAATCAGTCCGTCGGTGGACCAGGTGAGATTGTACTTGAGCTGGCCAGTGGGAAACTGCGGCAGCGCGCCGACGCGCATCGAAACGGAATCGAGCTCTTCGAACCAGGTGGTGAGATGCTGAGCGACGATCGAAATGAATCCCGGTGCCAACCCGCATTGCGGCATGAAGATCTGACCGTCGGCAGCCTGGGCGGCAATGGCGGAGACTTGCG
Organism: Lacipirellulaceae bacterium; assembly: GCA_044868555.1. Taxonomy (GTDB): domain Bacteria; phylum Planctomycetota; class Planctomycetia; order Pirellulales; family Lacipirellulaceae; genus JABDGM01. The sequence continues at coordinate 31,720 of JBIOWO010000114.1, forward strand.
CCGTGGTGGCAACATCTTCGGTGAGATCGAAATAGCTGACGCCGGTTGCGAGCGCGGCCCGGGCGACGCGTGGGTTGTGTTGAAAGCTGAGTGCCGACACGACGGTGTCCATGCCCGTCATTGCCGCGCGCAGATGGTTCTCGTCGGCCGCGTCGACGTGCAGCGTGCGAGCACCGGTCAGCTTCGAGATCCGCTCCAAGGCCGAGTCGAGCGCATCGCCCACCAGAACGTCATAGTCGCCCGAGTCCATCAGGAAACGGGCGATCATGCGGCCGATCTTGCCGGCGCCGAGAAGGAGGACGCGGTGCATGGGGAGAGGTCGGAGGTCAGAGGTCGGAGGTCAGGGAAGCAATCGGTAAGTGACGAATGACGAATGAACGGCTGCACGATATAATTTAGCGGGCAGGCAAGTTCTTACCCAGTCCAAACACACTCCCGTCAGGTGAAAGTGTTATGCCGGCGATCAAGACATCCGCGGAGCAATTTGCTTGGGAGACGCAGCCGGCGGCGGCCCGCTGGGTGCAGCGCGTGATCGACTTGCTCGCCAAGCGGCAGCCGACGGTGGCTCGGCTCCGCCGCGTGCTGCGCGAAGCGACCGGCACGCGGCCTGTGGATTGGGTCGATCATTTCTGGTTGGGAAGCGAAGAAACTTCTGCGCTTTGCCGAGAGTTGCCCGACGTGGGTTACGTGGCCGATGGCGTCGGGGCACGCACCGTGTGGCGACATCCGCTGGGCATGTTTCCGACGGCATTGACGGGTGGCGGGGACGACGGCGTCGGTGTGCGCGTCGAGTCGGTGGAGGCCGCTTTGGCGTTGTTGCCGGCAGCGATTGAATTGACGTCCGGCGGGGCTGGTCCGGCGATCGGTGAGCGCGGCGGACCATTTCGTCGGGCGCAACTCGACGTGCAGAACGGCGTGGGTCTGTGGATCATCGAGCGGCACGGGCATCCCGGATTTTCCGATGCGCGCGTTGGCACAACGCAGATTGACGCGGCGGCGCGCCACCTGGAAGCGTTTCGCAGGCGGCAGCGGCGGTGGGCGGCGAACGACGAAGGCTTCGACCATGCGCTCGAATTGTTTGTCGCCGCGGAGAAGGATCTCGGCACCGATTGGGCGTGCGACCTGTTCTTTCAATCGGAGCGCGAATACTGGCAGGGGCGCAACCAGGCCGGCCGAACGCAGTACGAGCGGCAGAACCGAGTCGGCCTCGGCTGGGCCAATCACGATCACCACACCTATCGCTCGAGCCGCGCGGCGTTTCCGCGTCTAGTTGCCACGTTAGAGCAGATGGGCTTCGAATGCCGCGAGCGATTCTACGCGGGTCGAGAGGCGGGCTGGGGCGCACAAGTGCTCGAGCAGCCGCGTTCGCGGGTGGTCATCTTCGCGGACGTCGATTTGACGTCGGACGAAGTGGCCGGCGATTTTGCTCATCAGCCGTTTGGCGAATGCGAATTGGGGCTGGGCACCGTTGGATTGTGGTGCGAACTGCACGGCGAGGCGTTTCTCGAAGCGGGCATGCACCATTTGGAATGCCAGTTCGATTTCGACGCGGCCCGCGCGCAGCTGGCGGCGGTGGGCATCGAAACGATGGCCCCGTTCACCGATTTTCCATACTTGAAGCAGGCCTTCACGAAGGGCGAGGTGTGGCCGGTGGAAGCGAGGCGGATCGAGCGGCTGCTGGCCGCGGGGCGGATCACGGCCGAGCAGGCGATCCGCTTCGGCCGCGAGGGCGCGCTGGGCTCGCACCTGGAAATCCTGGAGCGCAACGACGGCTACAAGGGCTTCAACCAGACCGGCATCAGCGAAATCATCACGCGGACCGACCCGCGACGGGTGATCGGGGCGTGAAATATAGCTCGGCCATCCTGGCCGGGGCGTGTCGTGCGCAAAGGAGTCCCGTCTCTTTGCGACTTGTAAGCATCGCTTGCGGATCAACGTCTCCCATCGCAAAAGAGACGCGACACCGTACCCGGCCAGGATGGCCGGGCTATATGAAGCGAGATGCCGCCAAAAAGTCGATTGGCAGCGTCGTTTGGCCGTTAAGCGCTATGTCGGCCAATGCGGCGCCGAGGACCGGGGCGAACTTGAAGCCGTGGCCGGAGAGGCCGGCGGCGAACACCACGCCCGCGTGGTCCGGGTGACGGTCGACGATAAAGTGCTCGTCGGGCGACATCGTGTAGAGGCAGACGGCGTGGTTGGCGACTCGGTGCGACACGCGCGGCAGGTGGGCTGCGAGGAAGTTGGTGACTCGCTGTTGTTCGTCGGGATCGATTTCTCGGTCGACGTTGAGTGGATCGTCGACGACGTGTCCGCCAGTGTGCTCGGCGACTTTCACGCCGCGCTCGTCGAGCTTGGGGAAGCCGTAGAAGACGCCGGCCGGCAGTTCGAACAGGAATACGGGCAGGCCGCCCGCGACGTCGTAATCGGGCCCGTCCGATTGGAACCAGAACAGCGATTTGCGGCGGACGGCGAGATTTACGTTCAGCTCTGCAAGCAACTGGCTGGCCCATGCGCCGGCAGTGATGATTAGTCGCTTGGCGACGAGCTCGCCACGATTGGTGCGCACGCGCACTTCCTGGTTGTTGGCTTGCCAGTCGAATACTTGTGTATCCGTGAGCAACTCGGCGCCGGCGGCTTGGGCCGCATTGAGGTGCGCCTGCACACAGTCCTCGACCAGCAGGTAGCCGGCATGCGGTTCGAAGACGGCGTGCAGTTTTTCCGTCACACGCAGGCCGGGCCAGCAGTCGGTGACTTCGGCAGCGGACAGGCGCTCGACCGGCAGGTGGTGCTCGGCGGCGGCGCGAAGGACGCCGGGCACGACGATGCCGTCCGGCGGTCCGACTTCAACCAGGCCGATTTGATGGTACAGTCGACGGCCCGTTTGTTGCTCCAACTCGTGCCACAGGCGGTAGCTTTCGAAGAGCAGGGGCACGTAGTTGGAGTGCTCGAAATAGGCCTGGCGAATGACGCGGGTATGTCCGTGCGTGCTGCCGCGATCGTGGGGCGGATGGAAGCGATCGACGCCAACGGCCCGCACGCCGCGGCGAGCCAGCTCGTAGAGGGCGGCGCTGCCGATGCCGCCCGTGCCGAGGACGATCGCGTCGTAGGTGGGCATGGAAGGCGTCCGTGCGGGGTGAAGTTTGGGCTACACTTGTGGGTGGCCAGTCGTTTTGATGCCGGGGTCACGAACCCCGACTAGAGACCCCTGTAACCTGTACCCGGTTCGCCGCATTGGAGCAAGCCGCATGGATACGATCCTGGTCACCGGCGGGGCGGGGTTTTTAGGGAGCTGGTTTGTTCGGCAATGGCTTGTTGTAGAGCCGGGCCGGGTCGTTGTCGTCGACAAGCTCACCTATGCCGGCAGCCTGGCATCGCTGGCAGGCGAGCGCAGCAATCGGCGGGTGTTTCGCCGCGGCGACATTGGGGACCGGCCGCTGGTGGCGGCGCTGTTCGACGAATTCCAACCGCGGGCGGTTGTCAACTTTGCGGCCGAGACGCACGTCGACCGGTCGATCGACGCGCCGGCGCCGTTTGTGGCGACGAACGTGGTCGGCACCGCGTGTCTGGTCGAAGCGGCTCTGGACTACTGGCGGCGCTTGGCGGGCGAGAAGCGCGACCGATTTCGATTTTTGCACGTCTCAACGGACGAGGTGTTTGGGCCGATCGCCGATCCGCAGCGAGCGACGGAATCGGCACCGTACCGGCCCAGCTCGCCGTACGCGGCGTCGAAGGCGGCGGGCGATCATTTGGTGCGAGCGTATCACCGCACGTATGGCCTGCCGGTGCTCGTGGTGCATCCGTCCAATTGCTATGGGCCGTTTCAGTTTCCTGAGAAGCTGGTGCCGCTGGTGATTCTCAACGCGCTGGAGGGGCAGGCAATTCCGGTTTATGGCGACGGCTCTCAGCAACGGGATTGGCTGTTTGGGGAGGACTTGTGCCGGGCAGTGCGTTTGATCCTGCGGCGGGCGACGCCGGGCGAATCGTACAACTTGGCGACCGGCGAGGAGCGGACGAATCTCGACCTGGTCCGCGCGATTTGCGACTTGGTCGACCGGCAAGCGCCTGCGAAGTCGCGCGGCTCCGCTGCCGAACTGATCGCGCACGTGGCCGACCGGCCGGGACACGATCGGCGGTACGCGCTCGACACGAGCAAGATTCGCCAATTAGGATGGGCGCCGCGAGTCGACTTTGCGGATGGTCTGGAGGCGACCGTGCGATGGTACGTTGAGAACCGGGCGTGGGTGGACGACGTGGCGGGGCCGTTTGATCGCACGCGGCGGATGGGGCTGGCGCAAGACGAGCAGTCCGGCGAGATCCGCCACGGCGGGTAAACCACGTTCGCCGGCTATTGCGACGTTGATGGCTTCGGTGGGGGTGAGACGACTGTCCCGCGGACTTCGAATTGTGCGGTGGCGTGGGCGATCTTGTCGCTCTGGCGGTCGCGGACGTTCAGCTCGAGTTGGTAGTGTCCGGGGGCGATTTTTTCCGGCAGCTTGAGTCCGAACTGGATATGAAAATCGCGGCGGCGACTGCGGCAGCAGTCGTCCACATTCGGAAACTCGCCGCCGTCCACGCGCTCGTGCTTCTCGTCGAGGATCTCGTATGTCGAACCGAGCGACGTGGTGAAGCCTTTTTCGGTCGACTGGCTGTAGTAGTTTTCGACCTCGACGTATAGCGTCACTTGCTGTCCGGAAGAGAAGCGGTCTTCTTTGTAGGGCTCGATCGCTCCGTAGCCATAGACGTTTTTGCAGAACGCGAAGTTGCGTAGCGAGAGAGCGCCGAGGTCGCGGAGATTGGCGACGGCCTCGTCGAGGTGCGTGGCGCTGGCGGCGGCGCGGCGCTTGGCGTCCGGCTGGCTGTGGTGGTCGAGGTAGGTGGCCAGGGCGAAGATTTGGCGGGACCAATAGTCCTGCTCGGCCGGCGCGATGTGGGGGATGGGCTCGAGCGCGGCCTCGGTCTGGCCGGCCAGCAGGCGCAGGATGCGGAGGCTGACGTGCTGGTGAATCTCGGCCGTAGTGGCGGGCGAGTCGGCGACCCGGCGACTCAAATCGTCGGCGGCCTCGGCCACCAGTTGCTGCCAATTCTTCTCGCTGTCGTCTTCGGCTCGGGCGGTCGGCGCGGACGGTGCCGGCGCATTGAACGAGGCGCGAGTAACGGCCGACGACGTTGCCGATTCGCTGGCAGCGGGCGGGCGGAGCTGGGCGGCGATCGGGAGGGGAGGGCCGGCGGACTCGAATTCGGCCGGTGCGTCGACAGCGGCCTGGTTCGGGCCGGAATCGAGCGCGTCCATCGGCGGCTTCTGAGCAGACGGTGTGGCATGGGCGAGCGCTTCGCTCGCCACGCCGTCGGCGTCCGCACTGCGCGGGTCGACGAGCGAACCAAGCGGCGTCGAAGGCGGCGCGGGGATCCTGAACGGCGGCGCGGGAATCGGACGCGAGTCTGCGGCAATGCGCGGCGGAATGGAGTCAAACTCAGCCGAAGCGACGTTGTCGCGCTCGGGGATGTGCTTGGAGGCGACAAGCTCCTGGTGATACGCGAGCGATGCGCGGAATTGCTCAGCGACGGCGGGCCAGAACCTGGGCTCGGTCCGCTGCAGCTCGTCCATCAACTTTCGCTTCGCGGTCGGGTCCAACTGACCGACTTGCTCGAGCTTGTCGAGCACGCCCGCCAGATCGGGTTCCGTGGCGGCTTGTGGCGTTGGCGCTGCCGGCGGCGGAGTCGGCGTCGTCGACGTGGTTCTGGCGGGCCGCGACGGCGGCTTCATCGTGCTGGCGGGCGTTGTCGGCGGCTGTAGTTCGGCGCGACCGTCGTCGTCGGGGATTGGCCAGGGCGCGTGACAGCCTGTCGTGGCAAGCGCGAGGACGCAGGCCATGAGCACGGACGCCAGACTGTTTTGGGACGGCGACATGGAAACGCGCATGACTTGTCAGGCGAAAGCCTGACCTACGATGCTGGCAGGAGAGGGAGGGATGGTAGAAGAGTGGGCCGCTGCTGGCAAGTGCGGGGAGTGGGGATCTTGGAGCAGAACTCGCAGGAGTTCCCTGCAGGCGTTCCGCGCAGGCGGGTACTGGGTACTCAGTACTGAGTACTGGGCAGGAGTCACAACAGGCCTAAGTATTGCTCCCCGCTCATTGCTCCCTGCTCCCCGCTGCTTTCGCTGCCACGCGCACGATGAGGCGTTCCAGCTCGATTCGGGCCCGATCGTCGGCCGAGTTGTGGCCCTTAATGGCGAGGTCGGCTGCTAGCAGCCAGCCGGTGAGTTGTTTGGCGCGGCGCCGTCCGACGCGGCGCAGCTGGCGCTCGGCGTCGGAAAGCCTGAAGGGGGGCACGCCGGTCTGCGCGAGCGCGTCGCGCAGGGTGAGCGTTCGTCGGTCGGCCTCGGCCGCTTCGATGAGCCGCGTGGCCGTGTCGAATCGCCGCAGCGACGAGGCCATTTGCGGCAACAGGCCGTGCGGCTTCTCGCCGGATGAGACAAGGCGATCGAGCTGCACGAGCGCTTTGGTCGCGTGGCCATCGGCGGCCGCGTCGACCAGGTCCCACACGGCCCGCGTGCGCCAGCCGCCGACGTTGTCGCGGACGAGCTCGGCGTCGATGACGCGCTTGTCGCCCACCACGAGCGAGAGTTTGTCGAGCTCTTGCGCGAGGATGCCGAGCTCGGGCGGCAGCAGCTCCAGAATGGCATCGGCGGCGGACGATTCGAGGCGGATATTGTGAACGGTTTTTGCGCGCTCGGCGAGCCAGCTTTTGATTTGCCGCTCGTAGGGCGATTTGCACTCGATCGTCAAGCCGCCCGCGGCAATCGCTTTGGCGAGCCGCGTGTTGGAGGGCCACGTCTCGACTTCGAGCACCAGGACGCCGCCCTTTGCTGGTTTGGCGACGTAGTCCTCCAGCTCGCTGCGATAGAGCGTGACGAATGGGTCGGCGTCTTCGACGATGACGAGTCGGCGGCCGCCGCCGAAGAGCGAGACGGTGGCCAGGGCGTCGAGCACGTCGCGGAGCTGCGCGCTTGGGCCGGCGAACGTGGAGAGCGAGAATTCGCCCTCGGCGTCGCCCAACACGCGGCGGCGGAGCGCGGCCAGGACCTCGCGCTTGAGAAACGCCTCGTCGCCGTAGACCGCGCAGACGGCAGCCGGCGCCGGCGGCTTAGCTTGCGACACGAATTCCAACGCACTGATGGTGGACGACTTGGCCATGACACCCCCCAGCGTACGAGCGGAGGCGTCGGCTGAACAGTGGTTTGCGCGGAAGCTACTTGCTATTAGCTGTTAGCCATTAGCTGTTGGCTGCGGACGATGCCGGCGGCCGCCCACCCATAGCCCACCAAACGCCAGCAGCAGGCAGCTAGTCGGCTCCGGCACCGTGAACCAGGCGAGGCCGTATTGCTCGGTATTGAAAAAGCCGCCGGTCAGATTAAACACATTGCCGGAGTAATTGACTTCGATCTGATACTTAGAAGTGCGCGGCAAGCGAAAGTTCAAGTGCTCCGTGTTGTTAAGAAAACTGAAGGAATCCGAAATGATGTTGCCTGTGAGCGTATCGCGAACGACTATGTCCAGATCGGCCTGGGCGTTGTCGAAGATGGCCTGCGCCGCGGTGTTGAATGCCCGCTCCCGAAACCAATCCAGCGTCACCCTCATCAACGTGCCGGCCGCCAGCGTCTGGCTGATCGGGTAAACGTTGTCGGTGCCGAACACGACCTGGCCGAAGTCCCAACCGACCAGGTCCACCGGCCCCTGGTTACCTGATGGCGTGCCGGGCACATCTCTAGTGCCGGCGTTGATGTACTGGTTGTATGTCTGCGCAAGATTCAGGGCGCCGGCGCCGCTGCTGAAGTCGAGCGACTGGATGGTGCGAACGCCGCCGTTGCCGTTGGGATGGGGAAACTGCCCGTTGTTCCAGCCGGGAATCTTGGTAGCGCCGTTGAGCAACACGGCCTTGACCACGCGGGCGTCGCGCGAGGCGGCGTTGGCAGCCAGGGCGGGCGTATTGTAGCTGGCGCTATCGACCAGCGCCGCCGCACCGGCGGTGATCGGCGCGGCAAAGCTCGTTCCGGCCACTGAGAACGTATAGAAATTGGGTCCGCCCGCGGCTCCGCTCGGAGAACCGGGCAGCGTGGGATTATTGCCGCCGGTCGTGCCACCGTAATAGGCGGCGGTGAGATTCGTTCCCGGTGCGGCAATATCCACCGCCGCGCGGCAAGCGTTGCAGCCGAAAATCGTGCCGCCCATGGCGAAATCCACGAAGCCAAAGTCCTGCGGGCCCCGGCTGCTGAAACTGGCCACCGAGTTGTACACGTTGTTGCCATCGTTCTGCAGCGCAGCGACGGTGATCGCGTTGTAGCCCGATCCGGGCGCACCCACCGTGTTGGTGATCGAGGGCGTGTTTGGATCAAAGTCGGGATCGGCGTCGTTGCCGGCCGACGCGACAAACGTGGTCCGCGGAAACTGGTTTGCCAAGCCGTCGATCGCGATGGCGAATCCGCTAACGCCTCTCTTGTCGGTGGAGTCGCCCCAACTGCTGTTGACAACGTCAGTGGCACCAAAATAGGTGGCGTAAGGCGTGGTGAACGAGTTTCCGGAAAAATTGAAGCCAAGCGCGAAGGCGTTGCCGTTCCAATTGCTCGCGATGGCGCCGCTCTTGAGGTCGGTATCGGGTGCAATTCCCGTCTGAAAGGTCCCTTGGTTCGCACCTCCGTTCCGTCCGCCGATGTGCATGCCGACCCAGGTGGCGTGGCGGTCAAAGAGATCCGATTGCTGATTGCCAACCGTTCCCGGGTCATTCCAGGCCGTCGGGTCGTGCGAGAATTGCGAAACGTGCCCCAGCGTTTCGTGTCCGTTCCAGATGTGGCCGCCCTCGACATTGGCGGTGACCGTTCCCTGCCCGGTGAAGCCGTTCGCATAGAACGTGTTGGCGCCGACGATGTTGTTGACGTTTCCGCCACCGAAAGGGGCGGGGAGATTCGTTTGCAAATGACCGATGCCGCTGCCCGAATCGGGCAGAAGGTTGTTTGTTGTCGTCGCACCGGAAGCGCTACTAAATCGCTCGATCGTCACGGGGACGCCCGCTTCTGCACGAATCGCCAGAAAGCAACCGGCAATAGCGACGAACCACCACGCTCTGTTCAGGAAAGGAGAGGCGAAAGGAAAGTGGCGCGTCCCTCGGGTATAGATCATTAGGCTCCCGCCTCGTCATCAGTTGAGGTGTCGAACAGAAGTTACGTTGACGACGCACGACGCCGAGGTGGAGCGCTGGGAAACGCGCACCGCAAATTGCCTTGAAGTTCAGGCAGTTTCAACCGCTTCAGTAGCTGGACCTCCCACCGCGATTCTGGGCCCGCCAACAGTCCGTCTGAGGCGGTGCAGGTGCCCTCGTAGTCCTCTCAAGAAAGTAACCAGCCACAACGTAGATTGCAAGCATTTGGCGTTAGGAAAGCCGTAAATTAACAGTGTCTTCCTTTGGCGCCCAAATAGGCCAAACTGCTCGGCATCGCTGTGTTTGCTTAGCCACAAGCGTCTATTGGGCAAGTGGCTGGACGTCGCGGAGTTGGGCGGAGGGCTGCGACGCAGGCACGACGACCGGCTCGCGCGTTTGAAAAGCGGCCAGGTTGCCGGCCGCGTCGCGGGCTTCGAGGCGGAGGTACAACCGGTCGGGCACGTGGCGCTGAAGCTGCCACGCGTATTCGCCGGTGTTGTCCAGGTTCGTGGCGATGGCGGTCCAGGGACCGGCCGGGCGACTGCTGTAGAATAGGCCGATCGGACGCGGATCGAGGTTGTCGTCCTCGGCACGCCACTGCAGGATCAAGTGGTCGGCCAGGTTGCCGGTGCCGTGTTGAATTGACGTGAGCTCGGCAGTCGGCTGGCGCAGATCGACGTCGACCCACAGTTCGGGCGCGTCGCCCGCGCGTGGCGACTGGGCCGGCGCGCCGCCGGCGCTTTCCACGACGATTCGAAAGCCGTAAAGGCCCGCGCCATCCACCGTGGCCACAAGCGGGCTGCGATGGTCGTCGTCGCTTGCAAACGAGCGCCACGATTGGCCGCCGTCGCGCGTGCCCCACAGTTCGACCTTTGCGACGCCGCCGCGGCCAAAGTCTTCCAATTCGTATTCGAGGGCGAAGGTGCGTGAGCCGACGCGTTTCGGCGCCACGCCAGGTGGCAATTGCTGCGCCGATTGCTGCGGCGCGGGCACTGTGACCACGGTTGGCGCGTCGGCGGGCGGTGCGGATGGCGTGCCTTCGACCGCCGGCAAGCGGGTGAGCGACGCACGTCGAAACGGTGTGGCCGCTTCGCGGTAGGGTTCGAGCGGCGCGAAGTTCGGGCTCACCGGCTGTTCGGGGTCGGTGGCGACCCGGCTCGCGGCAAGCTCTGCGCTGGCGAAATTGTTGTCGATGATCAGCGGCTTGCCGACGCCGGGCGGGTTGCCGTAGCTCGTGACTCGATCGCCTGAGGCCGGGGCGGCGCCTTCCGAGAGTCGAAACGGTGCGCGGGTGACGGCGCCGGCCGGCCACGGTTGAGTGGCGGGCGTGTCGGTTGGTGGCGACGCGGCGAGCGGTACGTCCGAGGCGGAGACCCAACCTTGCGGCGTCGTGGCAGGCGCCGGATTCGCAGGCACGCCGACGAGATTGGTTCCCATCGGCGCCGCGGTGATCGCGGCGCCGTAGGCGGCCGAGTTGCCGGCGAGATCATAAACAGTGGCGCGAAGCGCGCGGGGCCGAGCGCCGGAGGGCGGCTGCCACGTGGCCTGGCCTTCGTGGACGCCGGCGACGTTCGGCGCTGTCGGAGTTGTGAGCGGCGCGGTCGCTAAGCCGGTAAGCGGCTGCCAGGTGTCGGAGGCGTCGAGCTGAGCTTCAAATTTCCAGGAGTTCGGGTCGAGATTCAGGTCCGTCGCGCGCCATTGGATATCGAGCGCGCCGTCGCCGCGGAGCTGGGCGGCGAGGCTTTCGATCCGCGGCATCAACGTGTCGACGGTCACGCGCAGCTCGGGCTGATAGGGACCGGGCGGTTGCTGCTGGCCGCGCTGGTCGATGGTGCGCAGGGCGAACCAGTATTCGCCGTCGCCCTCGGCGTGATAGTTGAACGCCTTGACCTGCGGCTTGGCCTCACTGATTTTCTGCCACGTTGCACCGCGATCCTTGGAGACGAGTAGCCAGACGGCCTGGGCAGCACTGGGATCGGCCGCCGAACTCCACTGGTACGGAATCAGGAACAGGTTCTGCTTCCAGTGGATGGGCTCGACGGGCGCGGCGACCGGCGGCGCCGTGGCGGGCGCGAATTGCGCCGACACCGTCGATGCCAAGACGCCGACTGTGATCGCGGCGACGGCGGCCAGCGCGCAGAGCCGCGCTGCCGATTCCGTGCGCCTGGCGGCGAGTGACGGAGGTTGTGACATGAGACTCGTTTGGACCATGGCCGATGGTGGCGAAGCGCACCGCGACGGACGGTGTGGAGACCGGTCGCGCGGCAATTTGGCGCGGAGAGGCCCTCAAACTTTATCGGGATGGCTGCGAGGGGGGCTTCAAGCAGATAGTCGGCACAGCCAGCACATCCGGCCGGGAATCGTCGCTGTCAACGCCGCGGGAACGTCAAAATTCCCTGATCCTGGACGCATCTTTTCGCGTTGGGCATAATGTAGGCGTCAGGCGATCCGGGCCAGCTAGCAAAACTTTTCATCGGCAGGTGCGCCGGTGGCATGTCCGATTCCTTGAGTCATCCGTTGTTACTGGCGGCGTTGTGGTTTGCGGTTATTCTCGCATTGTTGGCGCTGGCGATCGTCGGTTTGAGAAGGTGGCGCGGTGATGCGGCCGAAGACCAACCGGGTGCCAGCGAATTACTGACAAAATTTCGAGAACTGCATGCGCGGGGTGGGCTGAGCGACGACGAATACCGAACAATTAAGACGAAGCTAGCAACGCAAATCGACACCGAGCTAAACGTTAACGACAAGACGAGTTAGGGCTAGTGGCGACATGGCGGGCCGGCCACGATGGCTGGCGCGATTGTCCGGCGGCGGCAGGATCATGCCGACGGTTGACGGAATGGGTCCGAACGGGACCGGCCGCCGCGACGTAATGGTATGCATGGTTGTAATTGACAAGCTGGGGACAAGGAAGCTCCTCCGGTCGCCTCGGTGGCTGCCATGTCGAAGACGTGGTGGGTCGGGGCGAAATGCCAAGGTGCGAACAGTTCGAATCGGACGACGTGCCAAGTGACTGCGGTGGTAGGGACGAAAACCACCGGCGGGCGTCGCCGACCGAACAACGTGTTCGACATCGTGCGAGTGACACCTTAGGATTCCAACGGCGGTCAACAAAGCGTCGCACGTAGCACGCCGGATCGACCGCTAACCGGGAAGGAGTTTTCGATGCCCACGGGTCGGGATTTTGGCGCCACGCGGCGCGGCGGAACGACGAAGAAAAACGCGTTCTGCTCATTCTGCCGGAAGAGTTATCGGGACGTTGGTCCGCTGGTCGAAGGACCGGGCGACGTCTACATCTGCGGCGAGTGCATCGAGTTGTGCCAGTCGATTCTCGACCAGGAGCGGAAGCGCCGCGGCACGAGCAAGCAACTTTTCACGCGGATCCCGTCGCCCCGCGAGATCATGACGCAACTCAACGAGTACGTGATCGGCCAGGAACAGGCCAAGCGCGTGCTGTCGGTGGCAGTGCACAGCCATTACAAGCGTCTGGTGGCGGCTGAAGACGATTCGGATGTCGAAATCGACAAGTCGAACATCCTGCTGGTCGGTCCGACGGGCTGCGGCAAGACGCTGTTGGCGCGAACGCTCGCGCGGAGCCTCAACGTGCCGTTCGCCATCGGCGACGCCACGACGCTGACCGAAGCCGGCTACGTCGGCGAGGACGTCGAAAACCTGCTGCTCAAGCTATTGCACGCGGCCGACTTCGACATCGAGTCGGCCCAGCGCGGCATCCTGTACATCGACGAAATCGACAAGATCGGCAAGACGAGCCAGAACGTGTCGATCACCCGCGACGTATCGGGCGAGGGCGTGCAGCAAGCGCTGTTGAAGATGCTCGAAGGGACGACGGCTAATGTGCCCCCGCAGGGCGGCCGCAAACATCCCGAGCAACAGTACATCCAGGTCGACACCACGAACATTTTGTTCATCTGCGGCGGGACGTTCAACGGCATCGAGAACATTATCCGCAAGCGGCTGGGCAAGCGGTCGATCGGCTTCATGCAGGACGCGAAGTCGCACACCGAGCAAGGCCTGGCCGAGATGCTGCCCAGCGTCAACGCGGACGACCTGATCGAGTTCGGCATGATCCCGGAACTGGTCGGCCGGTTGCCGGTTGTGAGCGCCCTGACGCCGCTGGACGAGGAAGCGCTGGTCCGCGTGCTGACGGAACCGAAGAACGCGCTCACCAAGCAGTACGAGCGGCTGTTCTCGATGGAAGAGGCCAACCTGACGTTCACCGACGAGGCGCTGCGATCGATTGCCAAGAAGGCGCAGGAGCGCGAGACGGGCGCCCGCGGCCTGCGGTCGATCATCGAGAAGGTGATGCTCGACATCATGTTCGATTTGCCCGAGCAGCCGCGAGGCAGCCGCTACGTAATCAACGACGACGTGGTGCTCGGCAAGAAACCGCTCGCGGGCGAAGAGCCGCAAACGAAGAGTGCGTAGACGCCGCACTGCGTCACATCGTCAACCGAATGAATCAGCCCTGGGCGACTTCGCCCAGGGTTTTTTATTTCTCCGGCAATCAATCTGACGGCGCTGGACCAGCGCTGCGACCATAAGAATTAAGATCGCGGTTGTCGGTTCGGGCACGGCGGTGGTCGCGGAATCCGCGATCGCGCCCGCGCCGCTTCCGGCGGTCAGGCCGAAGTTCTGCTGCCACACTTTGTAATCGTCCTCGTCAACCTGGCCGTCGCCGTTGCCGTCGGCGGCGAGGTTTGCGCCGCTCGCGTTGATCGTGTTGCGCCACACGACGTAGTCGGCCGTGTCGACCACGCCGTTGAGATTGTAATCTCCCAGAACACCGATCACTTCCAGCACGACGCGATCGACGCCGTACAGTACGTCGAACTTCAAACCGCCGTGCAAGCCGGGCAGGTCTTCGTCGTCGAACGTGCCGATGACGTCATCGGTGGTTGTGATGATGTTGAAGGACTGGCCCAAATCCGGGGCGAAAATTCCGCCGCCCAAGTCGATCAGCGTCACGGAAAGCGTGCCGTCAGGTTTGACGGAGCCGTCGACCGAGAGCGAATCGTAGTCGTCGCCCAGCGTTGGCCCGCCCAGTTCGATCGCCAGCCGGGCGTCATCACCAAAATAGACTGTGTTTTCGAAGGGCACCTCGCCGGGACTCTTGCCGGGATGGAACATGCCTTCGAAGAAAATATCGCCGCCGCCTGTGCCGCCGCCGGCGCCGGTCACGTCGCCGAGGAAAATCGCCGAACTGCCGCTCTGCACTTCGAATGTGCCGCTCTGGATGACACTGCCGTGGAAGGTGGCAGTCGCTCCGCCCTTGACCACGATGCTGCCGTCGTTTTCCACGGCGCCAAAGACTTCGATGGTGCCACCGTTGAGGCCGATTTCGTCGTTGTTCTTGAGTCCGCCGTTGAAGCGGAGTATGGCGCTACTGGCTGCGATCGTGCCGCCAGGAGTTTCGTTGGTTACTGCGTTGGTGAACGTCATTTCGGCCGGATTGCCCGGAGCGCCGTCGAGCCCAATGAGGCCGCGATTGGCGAACGTAGCGCCGACAAAGTGCAACTGCTGGCCGGCCGCAGTTTGCACCAGGCCGTTGTTGACGACGCTGGACGTGACCGTGCCGTCGCCGCGCAGGATACCGCCCGTGACGATCGTCGTACCGTTGTACACGACCATATCGGCGTCGGAAGCGAGCTGCAACACCGACGTGCCCCCAACGCCGCCCGTGCCCACGCGGAGCGAAAAAACCTCGCGGCCATTGAAGCCCGTGGCGGTGGCAATCGTCCCGATGTCGATGATCGACTCGATGGCTTCGTCGGGGGTCTGGCTGCGGCTCCAATTCGAAAAGGTGTCGAAGCTTCCCGGGTCGTTGCTCCACGATTGCTTGATCACGCGCCCGTAGAGCTCGAACACGTCGTTGGTGCTCTGATCGGCCGCGTAAATCATGCGCGTGCCGTCGGGGCTGATTTGCACCGACCCGTCGAGCAAAGTCCGGCCGGAGGGCAAGGTGCTGTTCAATTTGACCGCCACGCCGCCGGCGGAGGGGACAATGTAAGCTTCCAGCACGTCGTCGATGTCCTGATCGGCCAGGTACATGACGCGGTTGCCATCGGGCGTGAACACGGCGCCATTGCCGGCCACGGTCACCTCGCCGCCGGCCACCAGCGGGGCGTTGAGTTTGACGGGAGTGCCGCCGGTGATCGGAACGCTGAACAACTCGTTGACGCCGTCGGTTTGTTTGTCGGCCAGGAAAATGACGCGGCTGCTATCGGGACTGACGCGGAGGTTGGCCGAATCGACGTCG
Organism: Lacipirellulaceae bacterium; assembly: GCA_044868555.1. GTDB lineage: Bacteria > Planctomycetota > Planctomycetia > Pirellulales > Lacipirellulaceae > JABDGM01. The sequence goes on from JBIOWO010000114.1 coordinate 47,189, forward strand.
CCGCCGGAAACAAGCGGGCCGCTGATCTTCACGGCTGCGCCACCCGTCGCCGGGACGCTGTACAGCTCGACCACATTGTCGGTCTGCTGATCGGCCCGGTAAACGACGCGGCTGCCGTTGGGGCTGAATTGCAGTCCGGCCGCCTGCACGTCGCCACCGGTGGCGAGAGTTCCGCTGATCTTCACCGCGCCGCCGCCCGTGCTGGGCACGCTGAACAGCTCGAACACGTCGTCCGCCAGCTGGTCGGCCAGATAGAAAGCGCGGCTGCCGTCGGGGCTGAATCGCACGCCGTTCGAAACCACATCGCCGCCGGCGACGAGGGCCCCATTGAGTTTCACTGGCAATCCGCCCGTGCTAGGGACGCTGAACACTTCGTTCACGTTGCTCACGTCTTGATCGGCGACGTAGAGCACGCGGCTGCTATCGCTGCTGAATTGCAGGCCGTTTTGACTCACGCCCCCGCCGGCGACCAGAGCGCCGTTGAGTTTGACGGCCGCTCCGCCCGTGCCGGGGACACTGTAGATTTCGAAGACGTCGTCCGTATCCTGATCGGCTCGATAGAGGACGCGACTGCTGTTGGGGCTGAATTGCAGGCCCCCGTTTTCGACGTTGCCGCCGGCGACGAGCGGGGCGTTGAGTTTGATTGCCGCGCCTCCGCCGCTCGGGACACTATAAATCTCGAACACATTGTTCGTGTCCTGGTCGGCCTGATAGAGCACTCGGCTGCTATCGGGGCTGAATTGATAGAAAGAATTGACGTCGCCTTCTGTCACGAGCGTGCCGTTGAGTTTTGTCGGCGTCCCGCCCGTGATCGGCACGCTGTATATCTCCAACACGTCGTCCGTATCCTGGTCGGCGAAGTACAGCACGCGGGAGCTGTCGGGGCTGAACAGCGAGGGCGGATTGAGAATGACGCCGCCGCCGGCCACGAGCGTGCCGTTCAGCTTGATCTCCGCTCCTACGCTGCCGCTATCGACAATGAACAGTTCGTTAAGTCCGTCCGTGAGCTGGTCGGCTCCATAGAGCACGTTGAGACTGTCGGGGCTGAAGCGGACGTTCAGCGAATTGACGTCGCCGCCGGCCACCATCACGCCGCTGAGCTTGTATTGCGGCGCGGCGTGGAGCCGGTTCGCCGGCAGAATTAATGCGATGATGCCGACCATCCACAATAGACGGGCGCGAAGACTCTGGACGTGTGACATGGCATGGACCTCCGCACCATCGAGCATCAAACGGGTGTCAGAATTGCCCGTTTCTTTTACCCCCTGGGGCAAGGAAAATCAAGAAACTATAATCGCTTCTCGGCAGGCAACGACGACATTTTGCCCGCGGCGCCGCAAGTTTCGGAGCGATTGCAGTGAGAAAACTGCTAGTCAGCGACGTTGCGTGCGACGTCCCACATGCGACGCAGCCGCGACGAGAATTATGCATACAAGGACGGCGCTCGACGGCTCGGGGATCGGCGATTCGCCGGCGCTACCTTGCAGCGACGCCCCGCTGCCGGCCGTTTGCCCGAAGTTGGACCGCCAGACGTTGAAGTCGCCGGGGTCGATCGAACCATTAGCGTTGCCGTCGGCAGCAAGCGCGGTGCCGACTTGGCCGAGCGAATTGCGCCACACGACGTAATCGGCCGCGTCGACCACACCGTTCAGGTTGTAGTCGCCGGCCAGGCCGACTTTGAGAGTCCCAATCGCATAGAGCTGCGAGGCGTTCCACATGAGCCCCGGGTTGAGCGCCGGCAGCGACAGTGCGTCAAACGTGCCGGAGAGGCTGCCCCAGTCGAGAATGTCAAACGTTTGGGCGGCACTGGGTGTAAAGCCGCTTATCAACGAAACGTCGAGCGCTCCTCCGAGCGAAAGCTCGCCGGCGACGAGCAA
>JBIOWO010000115.1:0-7458 GCA_044868555.1 Lacipirellulaceae bacterium
AACGAAAGCCTGGTCCTCACACTCCAACAAGAAACAGCGCGGCGTCGATTGGCAATTCCAGATCGCGGACGCAAGAAGAAAGCTCAAGTCTCTCTACCCCCAAATCAAAACTTGACAATGCACTAGGGCGTGCATTTCCTGTCCCAGTCGGGACCAAACGTCTCCAGCAGCGACCCATCGACGCTGCTCTCCCAAATCAAGAGCCGCCTTTCGCAAAAGCGCTGGCGCAGGCTCGGTTAGACGCCCATTTTCCGCTTGCCGACAGCGATCGACGACGCATCGTTCAATCCATTTTCGATCTTTAAGTTCCTTGGCGCCATCTAGCGTGCGTGATAGCGTGCGCCTGCCACCACTCACATCTCCACCAAGTATTTCAGCGATACCGAGACCATGCTGAGCACAAATCTTTGACTCAGCTAATTGGTGTTTCTCTGACAATTCAATTAGCTCGCCGCAGGCGCGTCGCATCTCGTCGAGTTTTCCCTGTTCATAGAGTGCGCGAGTTTCGAGACCAATTGCGGTCGCCAATATATCGACAAACTCCCAGTCTGCCGCAATGCGCTTTGCTCTACGAAGCGACGTCAGTGCTTTCGATTGCTTTCCTAGTTCCAGATAGGCACTACCTAGGTGCAGACTAACGATCGAGCAATCGTGATACATGCCGAGCTTGGTTAGTTCGGGAATTGCTGTTTCATAGTGGTTGGCTGCCCTCGCGAAATCGCCCTGGTGCGACGCGAGTTCGCCAAGCTGTACTGTAGCTGTCGCCAGCCCAACCTGATCTTTACCTCGTCGCTTAATGACGATTGACTGCTCAATTAGCTCCCGTGCGCCGATTGGATTGGTCGTCATCACAATTTGCGATTGATTTCCGAGAGCACGGCTTATGAGGATGAAATCATTATGTTGTTGTCCGTGGCACTGTGCCTTTTGATACCATCTGAGAGCCTGTTTCAGCCGTCCCGCTTGAGCTGATGCAACTCCCAAATTCAGAAGTGCTTGTCCGATCCAGTGAGTGTTTCCCGCCGCTTCTGCATCCCGCTTCAATCTCACAAACGCGTCGACGGCTTCACCAAAACTTTTGAGGTGCGCAAGGCATAAGCCGATACCGTTGAGCACTCGGAGACGAATCGTACTGTCGAACCGTCGCCTGAACCGCGGTTGCGCGTAAGCTCGAAGACCAGTACGATAAAGATCAGTCCAACGTCCCAATTCGCCACACTCTGCAGCGTCTGCCAAGAGAGTTGCTGCTTCATCGAAACGGTCAACTGTCAAATAGTGCAGCGACAAACAGGCGCACACATCCAAATGGGACCGAAGCGGTTCGAGGACTGCAATCCATTCTCTATGGAAGTCGAGCCACTCGTCTTTGTCACTTCGCAGTCGATCATTCGCTGGCTCAACGACCGAGTAGAGACCATCCATTTCCTCGACTAGTCCGGCTTTAGTTAGCGCTGCGAGGGCTTCGTCCCAATTCACATCGGGGAAGAAGTCCCGCAACGCATTCTTTGTGTGAAAAAGGGTCGCGGTCGCCAACAGTAGCAACGCGCGGCGCGTAGACGTCGATAGGAGATCAAGGACTGATTGTTGGTCGATTGACCCTTTGCGGTTAGACCGGATCACGGTCGTTGCGTTCAACATCGCCACTCGGCACTTTTCGTCAATTGCTGCTGCAATTTGCTTTGGTGTATTATCGCGAGATGATAGATAATTGACGTCGCCTGGAATACCTAGCATTAGAGTTTCATCGATCTTGATGGGTAAGATGTATTCGTCCTTCCGACGACGTGATGCTCGTCTTGCGATGCTGAACTCCAGTTGAGTCCACTCTTTCTTGCGGTAGTGCCTCGAAACCAGTGGCACGAAGAAGCGGGACGCCTTGCCGTAAATGCGTTCGTACTCATCCTGGCGTTTTCCCCAGAGATGTGCTTTGTGATCGCGGTCGTAGAATACGCTGCGGCCAAGTTTTTGCAGTTCTCTAGTAATCGCGGCGGCAAGTAGACGGTTCTCGCCAGCGAACGAGAGGGCTGCATCAAACTCGTAGAAACTCATTGACGTGTTTCGCATGTGGCGCGGTATTCTTAGAGGCAGTGTAACCCGACATGAATTTCGGGCCTAGTATCGGGGAGGAAAGGACCGTAAACGGTCCTGCGGCTGGCGTTGTATAATGTGCGCCGTGATAATCGGGCTGCCGGGCGGTGATGGAGGTTGATGCCCTGCTGCCCTTGATTCTCGACCGAACATTCAGCGGCGAGCGACGCCTACTATCGGGATTAAGGCACGAGATGGCAGAGACGCGCGAAAAGCCGAAGCGTTGGGTCCAACGCGGCAATTTTGCCGTCGAGGTGGAAGTCGAAGTGATCTTTCCCGTGGAAGATCCTTCGGAGGCATGTCTTGAGCCCGCGACGATTCGGTGGCTGGACGAAGTTGCTCGCAAAGCGGAAGAAGGCGACGTTGAGTTTCTACGTCGGGCGGGACGCTTGTTTCAAGATGTTCCTTCGTAATCACTCGCGTTTCGGAGAAACGCGGCCACGTGGCGCGATTAGCCGCCGTTGTTGTTGTCCGGCTCTACTCCCGGCCGGTCGTCGACGATCAGGTAGCCGTTGTCGGCGACGTTGAAGAGTGGGCGGTAGCAATTGTTGTGGCTGCGGCGGGCTGCGCAGTCCCAGTGCCAGACGAGGGCCATGCTCAGGTTCCAGGCTTCCTGCTGGGCGCCGAATTGGCCGCCCGGCTCGTCAGGAATGAGGTACGTGAAGGCGGCCTGCAGGCTCCAGCGGTTGGAGACCGGCAGGAGCATGTCGGCGCCGATGATGCCGTCGCTGTCGTCGTTGAAGCCGCCGTAGAAGCGGCCCTCACCGCCCTGGCGGCCGTGGAAGCGGTAGAACGCCAGGTACTGGTCGGTGGCCTGGTAGTTGATGCTGAAGATATCTTCCTGGTTGTTGAAAAAGAACTGCTCATCGTCGTTCAAGTGGACGGCCGCGGCGAGGCCCATTTCGTGGCAGCCGTGGTCGATGAAGGCGAGCTCACCGCGTAGCTGGTGGAAATCGACGGCGCCCCAGCGTTCGTCGCGGAGCATGTCCCACACGACGCCCCACTGGATGCCGTCCTTCACGCGCTGGAAGACACCGGCGGTGACGAACTGCTGGGTGTGGGGATCGGCAATGTTCGTGTCCTTGTCGCCGCTGAGCTGGCTGTGCACGCCCTGGTAACCGACCTGGTAGCCCATCGACGTAAACGGCATTTTGAAGCCGGTGTTGAAGCCTTCGTGGAAGCCGAAGTTGCCGCTGTCGCGGTCCTGATCGTAGGGGCCTTTGAAGCCTTGCACGCCGCCGAACAGGATGAAGTCCTGCCACTTGGGGACGCCGATGCGAATCGTGGTGCAGGCGGCCGGGTCGCCCTGACCGCAGGCATTGATGTCGCAGCCGCCGCCATTCGGGCAGCCGCAACCAGGTTCGCACGCGCAGCCGATTTCTCCGCCGCAGCCGCAACCGCAGCCGGGCTCGCAGCCACACATGCCGTCACCGCACATCGGGCGGCATTCGCTGCAGCCGCCCGGGCACGAGCAGCCGCCCGGTCCACCGTGGGGGCACGAACCGTCGGCGCAGCCGCCGTAGCTGCCGTCGTATTCGGGGCCGGCCATGTCCGGGCCGCCGTGCATCATTGGACGGCTGTGCATCGAGCTGCCGCCGGGCAGGGGCAGATTGTCCGGCTCGACGGCGCCGCCTTCGAGCAACGTTTCAGGCGCTTGGAAGGCGACGGAGATCGAGTCCCACACGCGGCCGGAATAGGAATCCGCTTTGCGACCGATGCTGCTGGCGCCGCGCGACGATGGTGGATACGTTGCCCGCGGATCCGCCGCGATGCGGCCAGGCGTCGTGGGACGATTGGCCGGGTTGTTCGCGTTGTTGGTGCTGCGAGCGCCGCCGGGTCCGCGCATCTTTGTGGGATTGTTGGTTGCGGACGTGCGCGGAGCGGTGGAAACAGTTTGCGGCGGCCAGGTGATTATCGGCCGGACGTTGGCATTGCTTGGAGTGCTCCAAGGGGCGACGTTCGCGGTTCGAGCGGTGGGCGACGACAGTTGGGTCGCGTTCGTCGGCGGTTTGAATGGCTGGGGTTCGCGCGTTGCCGTGGTGACCAGCGGCTTTCGCGGTGCGCGGTTTCCGGTGGTCGATTGCCCGTTCGGCAGTTGCCAGCGGGTGTTGGCGGCCGGTGGAGTCGACTCGGCGGAATGTGACGGACCGGTGGTCGCGGCGGCTTGCACAACGCGGTACCGGTTCTTAGTTGAAGGAGTTTGCCCGTCGTCGTCGGCTGGCGGAGCGGTGGTTCCCGGTTGCCGCGGCCGAACTGGCGACCACTCGGCCGCCGTACTGGCGCGGAACGGATTGTCCGATTCATTCGCGGCCTGCCAGGTCGATCCTGCACGGGACGCGGCTGCTTCCGCCGCTGCGGCGATGCGCGCCGTATTGCCAACCAGTGATAGTAGAAGGGCGACGCTCAGCGACGCGATCGGAGATGCGGACAGGCGGAGGCGTGACATCGGTCGATCCTTCCGGGGCGTACGAATCAGGGAGTTACTTTTCTGGCCGGACGAGTCGGCGGGCGGCCTGCCTTGGCCACGGCGCAGCGACTGCCGGGATCCCCCCTGGATCAATACCTGAACAGGGTTATCGACCCGCTACGACCGGCACTTTCGGAAAAGTCTCCGCAATCGTTAAACTCAAGTGGCGGCAGTGATTGCATCGGAGGCGCCGCTCAAATTGCCACCTGTCCTTATTCCATTGCGGATTGCGGATTTCGGATTGCGGATTGAAAATGCCGAATTCGCAATCCGCAATCCGCAATCCGAAATCAAATCATGGCAGCTAGCAACTTTTCGGTCGAAGGCAACGTCGTCGACATCGTGGGGCGGCGGACTTTTCCGGCGCGCGTCGAGGTCGAGGGTGGGCGGATCGTCGCGATCGCGCCGACTTCCACGCGGGCGACCACCGATCTGCTGCCCGGCTTCATCGATGCCCACGTGCATATCGAAAGCTCGATGCTGGTGCCGAGTGAGTTTGCCCGGGCGGCCGTGGTTTTCGGCACCGTGGCGACGGTGAGCGATCCGCACGAGATCGGCAACGTACTGGGTGTGGCGGGCGTGCGGTACATGCTCCAGAACGCGGCGCTGGTGCCGCTGAAGTTCAACTTCGGCGCGCCATCGTGCGTGCCGGCCACGACGTTTGAAACGGCCGGGGCCGAGATCACGGTCGCCGAGGTGGCCGAGCTGCTCGACGACCCGCGGATCCGCTACCTGAGCGAGATGATGAATTTTCCCGGCATCCTGCACGGCGACACGGCGTGCCTGGCCAAGGTGAAGGCGGCGCACGATCGGGGCAAGCCGGTGGATGGCCACGCGCCCGGTTTGCGAGGGGCCGAGGCGGCCCGCTACATCGGGGCCGGCATCACGACCGATCACGAGTGCTACACGAAGGAGGAAGCGCTCGACAAGCTGGCGGCTGGATGCAAGATTTCGATCCGCGAGGGCTCGGCTGCCCGCAACTTCGACGCGCTGTACACGCTGCTGGGCGAGTTTCCCGGCCAGACGATGCTGTGCAGCGACGACAAGCACCCCGATGAGCTGCTCGAAGGGCACATCAACAAGTTGGTCCGCCGGGCCGTGGAGCGAGGAATCGACGTGTACGATGCGCTGCTGGCGGCGTGCATCGTGCCGATCGACCATTACAAGCTCAACGTCGGCCGGATGCAGGTGGGTGATCCGGCCGACTTCATCGAAGTGGATTCGCTCAAGGATTTCAACGTGCTGCGGACCTGGATCGACGGCCAGCTCGTGGCCGAGCGCGGCACGACGACTATTCCGCGAGTTGACGTGCCGGTGGTGAATAAGTTTGTCGCCGACAAGATCAAGGCGGCCGACATTGCGGTTGCCGCGCCCACGAATTCCGCGGCCAAGCTGCAAGTGATTGAAGCACTCGACGGGCAGTTGATAACAAATCGCCTCGCGTTCGCACCGAAAATAGTCGGTGGGATGGTCGTTGGCGACACGGAACGCGATATCCTGAAGCTGGTTGTGGTCAATCGGTACGAAAAAGCGCCGCCGGCTGTGGCGTTCATCAAGAACTTTGGTCTCCAGCGCGGGGCGATGGCCTCGAGCGTCGGCCACGATTCGCACAACGTGATCGCGGTCGGCGTCGACGACGCCGACATCGTGGCGGCCGTGAACCTGGTGATGGATGCGGGCGGCGGTTTATCGGCGGCCTGCACGGCGGACCGTTCCGCCGAAGTGTTGCCGCTGCCGGTAGCCGGCTTGATGGCGACCGGCACCTGCCAGGAAGTCGGCCATGCCTACGGCAAGCTCGACAAGCTGGTGAAGTCCTGGGGCTCGCCGCTGCGGGCGCCCTACATGACGCTGTCCTTCATGGCCCTGTTGGTGATTCCAGCCCTTAAGCTGAGTGACCGCGGTTTGTTTGATGGGACCCGGTTTGAGTTTACGCCTCTGTTGGTGTAGGATCACTGATGGGCAGCCTCGCCATTCTTAGGCGACAACGAGCACGACTTCTTTTCCAGGCATAACGGAGTCTCAGTCATGGCAACCATTACGGAAACGGTCAGGCGTCCGAAAATTCAGCAGACCCAATGTTTCATCGGCGGGAAGTGGACGCCGTCGGCCAGCGGTAAGACGTTTGAAACGATTCATCCGGCCACCGAGGAAGTGATTTGCGAGGTGGCCGAGGGCGACAAAGAGGACGTCGATGCGGCGGTGGATGCGGCCCGCGAGGCATTCGACAACGGCCCGTGGTCGAAGATGGACGCCCGCGATCGGGGCCAGTTGATCTGGAAGCTGGCCGAGTTGATCGAGGAAGAGGCCGACGAGCTGGCGGCGATCGAAACGCTTGACAACGGCAAGCCGATCAGCGATTCGCGGGCGGCCGATATCCCGCTGGTGATCGACTGCTTGAAATACTACGCCGGCTGGGCGGACAAGATTGAAGGCCGCACGATTCCGGTCCGCGGCGATTACTTCACGTACACGCGGCGCGAGCCGGTGGGCGTGGTGGGCCAGATCATTCCGTGGAACTTTCCCGCCCTGATGGTGGCGTGGAAGTGGGGCCCGGCGTTGGCGGCCGGTTGCACGATTGTCATGAAGCCGGCCGAGCAGACGCCGCTCTCTTGCCTGCGAATGGCACGGCTGGCGCAGAAGGCCGGCATCCCGGACGGCGTGATCAACGTGGTGCCCGGTTACGGTCCGACGGCGGGCGCGGCGATCGTCAAGCACCCGGGCGTCGACAAGGTGGCGTTCACCGGCGAATTGGCGACCGCGAAGATCATCCAGCGCGACGCGGCCGAAACGATGAAGCGGCTCACGTTCGAGCTGGGCGGCAAGAGCCCGAACGTAATCTTCGCCGACGCCGACTTGGATTCGGCGATTGAAGGCGCCTATTTCGGCCTGTACTTCAATCAGGG
>JBIOWO010000116.1:0-18061 GCA_044868555.1 Lacipirellulaceae bacterium
GTTGTTCATCTCATAAACCGCATTTGACGGCGGTTATTAACTACGAATTAACCGCTTTTTTTCCTACATAGAGTGTAGCCACGCCGAGAGTGAGGGGATAGCGACGGACGTTGGTGAGGCCGGCGGCGCGCATGCGGTCGCAGAGTGCTTCGCCTTGTGGAAATTGGCCGACACTTTCGGGCAGGTAATCGTAGGCGTCGGAGCTGCGGGAAACGAGTCGGCCGATCCGCGGCAGGATGTGGCGGAAGTACCAGCCGTAGATGCCTCTAAAAGGTTGCCAAGTGGGCGTCGAGAACTCGAGCACGGCGACGCGGCCGCCCGGCGCGGCGACGCGCGTCATCTCCGCCAGGCCGCGGTCGGTGTCGGCGACGTTGCGGAGTCCGAATGCAACACAGACGATTTGGAACGCGTCCGACGGCAGCGGCAGCGATTGGGCGTCGGCTTCGACGAACGTGATGCGGTCGGCGGCGCCGGATTTCCTGGCCTTCTCGCGGCCGATGGCCAGCATCTCGTGGCAGAAGTCGGCGGCAACGATCGGCGTGCGTCCGCCGGCGGCCCGGTCGTAGGCCAGCGCCAGGTCGCCCGTGCCGGTGCAGATATCGAGGATCGGCAGCGCTCCTTCGGGAGGAACGAGTCGCACGGTTCGACGTCGCCACCAGCGGTCGATATTGAGCGAGAGCAAGTGGTTCAAGAAGTCGTACCGCCCGGCGATCTGGCCGAACATGCGGCGAACACGCTCGTCAGATTTGTCGACAGGCATGGGGCAGATTCACCACGGAGACACAGAGGACACGAAGAAGAAGGTAAGGGCGTGCGAAACGAGAAAACGGCACCGCTAATGTGCGCTAATAGTCGCTAACGTAAGAAGACTTCAGAACACGTGGACGTACGCATTGACTATTAGCGTCCATTAGCGAACATTAGCGGTTTGCCGTCCGAATGCACCATTGTAGCCGCTACCTTGTGGGTGTGTCATGCATGCGACCATTCTCAATGTTCACTACTTGCCGAAGCATGTACCGGCGGACGAGTTGGCCGGTAGTGCGGTCGTGGTAATCGACGTGTTGCGGGCGACTACAACGATTTGCTGCGCACTGGCGGCGGGGGCGAGCGAGGTCGTTCCGTTTCGCACGATCGAGGAAACGCTTGCTGCCGCGGAAAAGGCTGGTCGCGACCGCGTCGTTCTTGGCGGTGAACGGGGTGGAAAGCCGATCGAGGGTTTTGATCTCGGCAACTCGCCGTCGGAGTATACGCCGAAAACCGTACGCGGCCGACCGGTCTTTATCACCACGACAAACGGTACTCAAGCTCTATATCACGCTCGGCTGGCGCGGCGCGTGTTGGTGGGTGCGATCGTGAACCTTTCCGCCGTCGCGGCGTCCGTCAAGGACGAGTCGCGCGTCGATATTCTGTGCGCCGGCACCAACGGCTGCGTCACCGGGGAGGATATTCTGGCGGCCGGGGCGCTGGTGCGCCTGATTCGCGAGCGCGCCAAAGGGCGCGGGACGATGAATGAGAACGCAGCCACAGCTGCCAATTACTGGCTCATCGTGGAGAAGGCGGCGAGCATTAGCGGTCGCAGTATGAGCGAAGAGTTAGCGGTGATGCTCTGCGGTTCGGAGGGCGGCCGCAATCTTATCGACGTCGGCCTCCAGCACGACCTCACGGACTGCGCTCAGGTCGACAAACTCGACATCGTACCGGAGCTCGACGTGCGCGCATGGCGGATTACCGCTCCATGACCGGCAATTCGAGTAGTAGACGCTGGCCGACAAACGGCGGTAAAATGACCGCCTCCTACACCTCAACTAATTCAAGGCAGATATCACCACGGAGACACGGAGAGCACGGAGAAGAGTGAGACAATACGATTTGAACAGGAGGAAGCAGAGGAAGCAGAGGTTTGTCGATATCTCTTTCTCTGCTATCTCTGCTTCCTGCTGTTCAATATCTATTCCTTTCTTCTTCGTGTCCTCCGTGCCTCCGTGGTAAATCCAATGCCTTGTCCGCATTCCCCGAGTGGTTGACATCATGGACATGGACAAATTAGTAGCGCTGTGCCGGCGGCGCGGGTTTTTGTTTCAGTCGAGCGAAATCTACGGCGGGCTGAACGGCTTCTGGGACTACGGCCCGCTGGGTGTCGAGCTGAAGCGGAACATTAAAGAGTCCTGGTGGCGCGACATGGTCACCGGGCACAACGAGCTGATGAAGCCGCCCGGGGCGCCGTCGACCTTCGAAATGGTCGGGCTCGATGCGACGATCATCATGCACCCGCAGGTGTGGAAGTGCTCGGGACACTACGATTTGTTTTGCGACATGATGGTGGATTGCCGGGAATGCAAGGGGCGGTGGCGGGCCGATCATTTGCAGGCGGCCGAATGCCCGCGGAAGCCGAGCAAGCATCCGGGTGAGTTCGAGAAGTGCCAGCTCACCGAGCCGCGCGAGTTTAACCTGATGTTCAAGACGATCGTCGGGGCGATGGGCACCGAGGAGGACGCGGCGTTCCTGCGTCCGGAGACAGCCCAGGGCATCTTCGTGAATTTCAAGAACGTGCTCGATAGCACGCGGGTGGGGATTCCGTTCGGCATCGCGCAGATGGGCAAGAGCTTTCGCAACGAGATCACGCCGCGGAATTTCACGTTCCGCTCGCGTGAGTTCGAGCAGATGGAGATCGAGTTCTTCTGCCATCCCACGACGTCGCGGAAGTGGTACGAGTATTGGCGCGACCGGCGGATGGCGTGGTACAAGAGTCTCGGCCTGGCCGGCGATCGGCTGCAGCTCCGCGAGCATGCCAAGGACGAGTTGAGCCACTACTCGGTCGGCACGGCCGACATCGAGTATGCGTTCCCGTTCCTTGCGCCGGGCGAGTACGGCGAGCTGGAAGGGATCGCCCATCGCGGCGACTTCGATCTGCGGAGCCACATGGAAGGCAAGCTGGTGAAGAATGCCGAGGGCTGCCTGGAATTGGAGAAGGATGCCGAGGGCAAACCGAAGCACAAGGGAAGCGGCCGCGATTTGACGTATCGCGATGATGTGTCGGGCGAGCGGTTCACGCCGCACGTGATCGAGCCGTCGGCCGGGGCCGACCGGGCGACGCTGGCGTTCTTGTGCGAGGCCTATCACGAGGACCAGGCCCCCGACGACAAGGGCGACATGCAGACTCGCGTGGTGATGAAATTTCACCCCCGCATCGCCCCGGTGAAGGCGGCCGTGTTTCCGCTGGTGAAAAAGGACGGCATGCCGGAGGCGGCGAAGGAAATCTACACGGCACTCAAGCGGCGGTTCGTAACGTTCTATGACGAGAAGGGCGCGGTCGGCCGCCGCTACCGCCGCCAGGACGAAGCGGGCACGCCGTTCTGCATCACCATCGACGGCCAGACGCTGCAGGACAGCACGGTCACCGTACGCGACCGCGACACGTTAGAGCAATCGCGCGTGAAGAGCGCGGACGTGGTGGAGGAAATTGCACGGCGCGTGGAGGGGTGAGTCAGGCGTTCTGGAATTCGCGCCACCCAATCCCCAGCTGCCGGACGGCCGCACGAACAGTTCCCAGTTTCAAGTCGCGGCCGCCCCAGTCGGGTATCACCGTGGTGCGCTGAGTGGCCGAGTTGTGCCACTTCCGATGGGAGCCGCCGCCCTTGCGGGGCAATTCCTCGCAGCCGAGCGCCGTCAACGTGCGCGCGACGTCGCGGTACTTCATGGCGCTGTGACCACCGTTTCGAATGATAACGGCACGCTGATGTCCAGCACTTGCGTATCCTGGGGCAGCGTTCGCCCCAAATCTTGATATGCTTCCACAACCGCGGCGAGCGCGTCCTTGACGTTTTCGAGTGCTTCCTCGACCGTGTCGCCCTCGGTAATGAGCTCCGGCAAGAGCGGCGAAGTGACCGTGTAGCCGCCTTCGGGTTGGGGCGCTAGCACAAGCGGTATCTTGTATTGCATGGTTGCGTTCCTTTCCGTTCAGCATAATCGCTGAGAAGGAATGCGGACAAGCGTGAAATGGGGTGCCGAGTGGGCTGGATTCCGGCGACACGTAGATCGCCGGCTAATTGAAAGAGGCAAGTCGTGGCGTGTCCTACCAGCCGCTGCCGAGGCGAGTGGCGAGCTGGTCGACCTGGCCTTTGAGATTGGCCAGGAGCGCTTGTGGGCTGGCGCCGCGGACGAGATCGGCGTAGAAAGCCGGGGCGCCGCCGCTGCGCATGGCGCTGATCGCGTCGGCTGTGCGCTGCAATTGGGCGAGACGGGCCGTGACGTCGTGCAGTTTGTTCGAGGCGTGGCGGCTGTTGCGCCAGAGCCGCGTCACCACGAGCACCAGGCCGAAGATCAACAGGCCTTGCCCGCCAAGGGTCAGGCCGAGCGCCTGGTTCCAGCAGCGCTGGTCGGCGTTGGAGAGCGACCAGCCGATGAGCCCGATCCCGCCCGCCAGCGCGAGCACGCCCGCCAGGACGACCAGCCATGCGATCACCTGGCTGGCCTCTGAGTTGCGTGTTCGCGTGATGGTCAGCGACGTTGGTTCGGCGAATGGCGCGATCGCCGAGCCCGCTTCGAGTTCGTGGAGCAGGTTTTGCGGTGGATCGAATCTCCGCACCGTGGTTCGAATGGCCGGCGTTGCGGCCCATGGTTCGGTGGCTGGCCGGCGGAGTTGGCGACCCAGGCGGCGCGAATGCTCGCGCGATTGCCAATCCAATTCGCCGAGCGGCGGCGCGGCCGCGGCGAGGGCGGCGACCGGCTCATCGAGCGCGAGGCCTTCGTCGCAAATTTTGCCGGCGTAGGCAGGCGTCGCGGCGCGCAGCGGCTGCTGGCAACGCGAGCAGACCGTGCGGCCGTTGTTTGCCTGGGCGACGCCGGGCACGTCTTGATGGCAGGTGCTACACCACATCGATTTCGCCGTCGAAAAACTGTCTCATGTAAGCGGACAGCTAGCGGCGCCACCGCGCGGAGTCTCCGCACAGAAAGGCAACTAGCCGTGCATCTGACATCGGCGCACCGGCGCGGCAAACTGTAGCGATTCGGCAGGGTTTGATGGGCGGGGAGCGCGCTCCCGGCCAAGATGGCCGGGCTATTTAGCCGGGCCATCTTGGCCCGGTGCGGAATTCGGCTCGTACCACTCGCCGCGCAGCCAGGAAACGAGCAGGTCAATCTCCGCGGGCGTGAGTCGGTTGGCGGCGGGATTATCGGCGTGGGCGGCGAAGGCCGGCATGCGGTCGTTCGTGTCGCGATAGAACCGTTCGCCGGCTGGATTCGATAGCAGCCCGGTGAGCCACTCGCGCGATGCATAGCCGGTGAGATCGGGCGCGAGGCCGAGCGCACCCTCGTCGCGAAACTTGTGGCAGTCGATGCAGGCGAACACGTTGACGATGGCGTCGCGGCCGGCCGCGATGCGGGCATCGAGATCGGGGATCATTTCGCCGGGCAGGCCAGATTCGGCGGCGACGGCGATCGTCACGTCCTCAATGTTGCGGCGATAAGCGGCTAGCTCGTTGCCTTTCAAATCGGCGAGCTGGGCGGCGATGTTATCGTTGACCCACGTGACCATGTCGCCTTCTTTGAAGGCCGTGTTGCCGAAGTAGTGCGGACCGGAGATTTGCTGCGGGTCGAGCGTGCCGGCGATCCATTCGCGGCTGCCAAAGCGCCACAGATTGGCCGCAGTGGGTGTTTCGGCGACAACGACCTGCGATGAATCGTCCGCGTTGCCGTCGGGCGCGTGGCTGTGACAGGCGGCACAATGTTGCCGGAACAGCTTCGGGCCTTGGGTTTCAGGATCACTCCGCAGCAACGACAGGGCGCCTGCCGGTGGGATGCCGGTGGGCGCGCCGGCCAGCTCGACTGCCCGCTCAGCCTGTGCCTCGGCTTCGGCGACGGCGGCCAGGTATTGTTGCGAGTGGGGTGTCGAGCCGTTGTAATCCTCGCGCAGCGCAATTGCCGTCAATACGCCCGCGCCAATCAACAGCGCAAATGTCCACACGATGTTGAATCGGTGGCCCAGTTTCCAGCGGCCGATGAATGGCATCAGCAGCAGCGACAACATCACCGCACTCGGGACGACGATCGCGCCGACTACAGGTGGGTATGCGTCGAGATACTTCAAGAGTTGGAACAGGAACAGAAAGTACGACTCGGGCCGGGCGGCGGCGTAGCTGTCGGCCGGGTCGGCCGGGGCGCCGAGCTCGGCGCCCAATTGAGCCTCGAGCGGCATGTTGGCGTCGCGGTGCACGTAACCTAGCAGCACCAGCGCCAGCACGACGATCATCACCGCAAGGCAGGCCACGGCGTCGCGCAGCACCTGGTCAGGCCAGAATGTGGTGTCGGGACCGCGGTTGGGGTCGCGCACGGTGAGGCCATGACGGCGGAAGAGTGCAATGTGCAGGGCGAGGAACCCGGCCAACAGCGCCGGCAGCACGCCGGCGTGCAGGGCGAAGAAGCGAGTGAGTGTGTGGTGGCCGTAGTCGTCGCCGCCCACGACCAGCCGCTGCAGCGACTCGCCGACGCAGGGCACGAGGGCGATCATGTTGGTTGCCACCTTGGTGGCCCAGTAGCCTTTCTGGTCCCACGGCAAGAGGTAGCCGGTGAGCGCCATCGCAAGCACGATCTGCATCAGGATCAGGCCGAGCCAGAAATTGATTTCGCGCGGCGCCCGGTACGCGCCATCGACGACGACCTGCACGAAGTGCAGGGCCAGCAGGATGACCATCACGTGGGAGGTGAAGTGGTGGACGCCGCGCAGCAGCCAGCCGGCCGTCATCTGGTGCTGAATGTAGTACACGCTTTCCCACGCGGTTTGCGTGCTGGGGCTGTAAGCGGTCCACAGCACGACGCCGGTGACCACTTGCACGAAGAAGCAGAACACGAGCGTGCTGCCCCACACGTAGCGCCAGCGGGCCCCGCCCGGCACGTGCTCGTAGAGCGCATCGTGCACCAGCGCGCGGTAGCCGGTGCGATCATCGAGCCAGGCGAGGAGGCCACTCATCCGATCGGAATCCTTTCCGCCACCCCGGTGCGAAAGCGTTCGTAGGCGACCAGGACTTCCGTTTGGCCGTTGTGGTCGTCGAGTTTCACTTCGAGCGGGTCGAGTCCGCGGAGGCTGGGGCCGAAGAGTCTTTTGCCGTCCTTGGCGAACGCGCTGGCGTGGCACGGACATTCGTACTGGCCGGGGTCGGCGTGGAAGTCGACGGCGCAGCCCAAGTGGGGGCAGGTGGTTGTGAAGCAGGTGACGGTCGGCTTGCCGTCGGAGTCGGTGCGCGTGAGAAACACCGATCCGATCCGCTGGCCGGGAGTGCGGGACCAGGCGTCGACAACGTCGGTGACGACGGGGAACAATTGCGGCGTGCCGTCGGCGGGTAGGGCGTCGAGCGGGCAGATGCGAATCAGCGGGACGGCATCGGCACCGCCGGCGCCCTTCGCAGTGCGGCGGCGGAGTGGATCGAAAAACACGCCCAGGCCGGCGGCGAAGGGGAAAATCGCGACCAGCCCGCCCATGAGCACCGTCATCGCGCGGGTCAGGAAGGAACGGCGCTCGGGCAAGCGGAAGGGATCGACGTTCTTGGCGGCGGAATTCATGCGCCTAATGTAACCCGCGCCGGGTGGCTGGGGCAACGCCCCAGAACTTGGCGACACACTGGGGCGATGCCCCAGCCACCCGATCGGCGCGGGGCAGGCCCCGCTGCTAATTGGTCATGGCTTTGTGGACGGCGGCGAGGACTTCGTTTTCGGCGAATGCCACCGGTCCGGGGAAGCGGATGCCGGCCGCGGCGCGGTGTCCGCCGCCGTGAAACTTTTCGGCGATCGCGCGGACGTCGACCACCGAGCGGCTCCGCAGGCTGACCTTCGTCTCCAACGGCGCCAGCTCGACGAACAAAATGGCGACCTCGACGCCGGCCACGCCGAGCAGGCGGTTGATGATATCTTCCGTGTCGGTCTGTTCGGCTCTGGTTTCCTCGAAATCGGAGAGCGTCACTGTGCTGGTCAACAAGCGTCCGCCGATTTCGGACTTCGTGTTGCTGAGGATGCGGCCCTGCAGCAGGAGCCGGGCCAGCGAGTTCTTCTCGTACAGCGCGGAGAAGATTTTCGACGGCTGTGCGCCGGAAGCCACCAGGCGAGCCGTGACGGCGAACGTGCTGGCGGTGACCGAGGGGAAGCGAAACCAGCCCGTGTCGGTGGCGATCGCGGCGAACAAGGCCGTCGCCATCGCAGGCGATGTGGTCACACCCAGCGCGTCGCTCGCTTCGAGCACCAGCCGGCCGGTGGCTTCCGAGTCGGTGTCTTTGAACGTGATTGCGCCCAGGTTGTCTTCGCTGACATGGTGGTCGATCACCACCTTGCGGGCCGGCGTGCGACGGAGAACCTCGGCCAGCGGACCCAGTTGACCCCAGGCGCTGGTATCGAGCACGATGTGCACGTCGCATTTCAGATCGTTCGGCGACACGTCGTGGCCGAGGACTTTTACCTCGTGATCCGGATCGATGAAGCCGATGTGGGGCGGCACGGCATCGCCGTTGATGATGCGGACCTCCTTGCCGAGCGACCGCAGCGCGTGCGCCATGGCCAGCTCGCTGCCGATCGCATCGCAATCGGCCCGCATGTGACTGGTGAGGACGAACGATCGCGATTCGCTCACCAGCTCGACAAATGGTCGCCAGTCGATCATTGGTAGAGGTCGGGGGTCAGAGGTCGGAGGTCAGGGGAGTGCGGCGAGGCGTTTTGTTTCGGCGACGTCGCGGGCCAGTTGTTGGGCGAGTGCGGCGGGCGATTCAAACGGCCGAATGTCCCGCAACCGTGCCAGGAAGTCAACCTCCATCGGCTGGCCGTAGAGGGGATCGTCGAGGCCGATGACGTGCACCTCGACGCGATTGGTGGCGTCGCCGAACGTGGGGCTGGGTCCGAGATTCAGGGCGGCCGGGTAACTTGCATCGTTGAGCCAGGCCCGGCCGGCGTACACACCTTGGGCGGGCAGCAGCGTGTCGATCCCGGCCAGATTGGCGGTGGGGAAGCCGATTTTTGCGCCCCGTCCGGCGCCGTGGGTGACCAGGCCGCGGATGCGATACGGGGCGGCGAGCAGGTTTTGCGCCTGCTCCACGTTGCCGGCCCGCAGCAATTCGCGGACTCGCGAGCTGGAGACAATCGCGCCGTCAACTTCGACCGGCGGGACCACGTCGAGCGTGATGCGGGCGGCGGTGGTCAGCTCGCGCAGGCGGTCGATCGTGCCCTCGCGATTGTGGCCGAAGAAAAAGTTCGGTCCTTCGACGAGTGCGCGGGCGTCGAGCGCGTGGCGGACGATGCGTTGAAAGAACTCCGCGGCCGAGAGCGCGAGCAGCGCTTCGTCGGTCGGATAGGCGACGATCCAATCGACGCCGAGGGCGGCCAGCAGCTCGGCTTTGCGTTCGGTCCAGGTCAAGGGCGGTGGGCACTGCTCGGGCCGCAGCAGCCGCACTGGATGCGGATCGAACGTGAACACAATGGCCGGACCGTCGACCGCGGCAGCCCGCTCCAACAGCCGATGGACGATCGCGATGTGCCCGCGATGCACGCCGTCGAAAGTGCCGATCGCGACAGCGCCGCCACGCGCCTCGGCAGGGAGATCGGCGAGATGGCGGATGATGTGCATGATGGGAAAGACGTCCGAGGTCGGAGGTCGGAGGTCAGGGTGTGACTTCCGCTTGCGGTTTAGCTGGTTCCTTACCCCAACGATTGAAACGCCTTCGGCAGATAGTCGATCAGGTCGCTGGCAATGAGTGATACTTGTCCGAGTTCGGCGGCGGCCAGGTCGCCGGCCAGGCCGTGGACGTGCGTGCCGAGCCGGGCCGCGTCGAACGGCGACAGGCCTTGGCAGAGGAGCGCCGTGATGACGCCCGTCAGCACGTCGCCGCTGCCGCCGGTGGCCATGCCGGGGTTGCCGGTGTGGTTGATACTAAAGCGCTGGCCGTCGGTGACGACGGTGTGGTGGCCTTTGAGGACGACGATCAATTCGGGGCTCTGCGTGGACTTCCCGGTCGCTGACTTCGGCGAGCTCAGTCCAGGCGAAGCGACCTCGCCGCGGGCGAGTCGGGCGGCCGCGTCCGTGCGATTTGCTTGGTTGTAGGGCTCGCCGGTGAGGCGAGCGAATTCGCCTGGGTGAGGCGTCAGCACGCGGGGGCCGCCGGGCGCGGCCAGCGCCGACGGTTGCGCGGCCAGCGCGAACAAGGCGTCGGCGTCGACGACCATCGGCTGCGAAATCTCACGGAACAGTCGCACCGCGAGCTCGGTGAGCGCGGCCGACCGGCCGAGGCCGGGACCGAGCGCGAGGGCGGTGGCCGCGGCGGCCGAGTCGAGCACTTCGCCCGCGGCCGGCACCGTCAGGCGGTCGTCGAAGTCGGGCAGGGCGTGCGTCATGTACGAGGGCTCGATGGCGGCGACGATGCTTTGTATGCCGCGCGGGATGGCGAGCGTCACCAACCCGGCCCCGCTGCGGAGCGTTGCCCGCCCTGCCAGGGCGATCGCCCCACTCATGCCGCCCGATCCGCCGACCAGTAGCGCTCTGCCGTAGTCGCCCTTGTGGCTATCGGCCCGCCGCGCAGGCAACTTCGGCAGTGGCGTGTTGGTGATGTCGGAGAGCGGCATGGAGTAGGAAGGTGTCAGGTGTCAGGTGTCGGGGAAGATGGATGCCGGCGGGTGGCGATTAGGCCGGCCAGGTAGGCCGCTTTGAAGCCGGCGTCGATGTTCACCACGGCGACGTTGCTGGCGCAACTGTTGAGCATCGAGAGCAGGGCGGAAACGCCACCGAAATTGGCGCCGTAACCGATGCTGGTCGGCACGCCGATGACGGGGCACGCGACGTAGCCGCCGACGATGCTCGGCAGGGCGCCCTCCATGCCGGCGACAACGACGATCGCATCGGCATATTGAAATTCGGCCAGGCGGGCCGGCAGCCGTTGCGGCCCGGCCACGCCCACATCGTGGATCATCGCCACGCGGACGCCCATCCAGTCGAGCGTCTCGCGGGCCTCTTCGGCCACGGGTTGATCGCTCGTGCCGGCGGTAATGACGGCGACGAAGGGGGAGGGCTGAGGGTCGAGGGTTGAGGGTCGAGGGTTGGAACTCTTCGCTCGCAACCCTGAACTCTCAACCCTCAATGTTCTGGCGATCTCGTTGTAGCGGGCTTGCGGAAACATCGCCAGCAGCTCGGCCGCCTTGGCCGGGTCGACCCGCGTGGCGAGGACGTCGTCGCCGCGGGCGACCAGGGCAGACAGGATTTCGCCCAGGACGGCGGCCGATTTGCCCTGGCCGAAGACCACCTCGGGAAAGCCGCAGCGGCGGCGGCGGTCGACGTCGAGCGTGGCGGTGGGAAGTTGCGCCGTGGACTCGGCCGACGCTTCGCCGCGGAGGCGATCGAGCCAGCGGCCGATCTCGGCTGGCGACAGCGATCCGGCCGCCAGCCTCTCGGCCAGCGACATCAATTCTTTCGGGTCCATCCCCTCAGTGTACCGCCGGTCAGGCGAGCCAGACAGACGCCGACGAGCAGGAGAGCGCAAGAGCCGGGCTCGGGGACGGCACTGCCGGGCAAACCAAAACTGGCACCCGCGCCGCTACCAGCCGACTGGCCGAAGTGCATGGTCCAGATTCCATAATCGGCGTCGTCCACCAGGCCGTTGCCGCTGCCGTCGGCGCCGGTGCCATTGGCGACGTTCTGGCCAAACGTGTTGCGCCACAAGGCGTAGTCGGCGGCATCGACCACGCCGTTCTGGTTGTAGTCGCCGGCCAGCACCACCAGATAGCTGATGGGAATGTTGATGAGGCCGCTTTGCACCATCTGGCTCGCGCTCATGAGCGTGATGGTGCCGGTCTTCATGCCGGGCGTGGAGGTGTCGAAGGCAAACAAGTGCGTCAAGCCATTCTGCACGACGTCGGTGTCGTTCGCCAAATCGGAAAAACCGTTGGGCGGGTTGCCGGGCGCGGTGACGGCGCCCGTGGCGGACACGAAGTAGTCGAGCTCATCGGCCCCATTCGTCGCCACCACCTTGGCCGAGTTGCTCACGGTGACGCCGAGCTGAAATAACTGGTCGAGCTGTAGCGTCGAGGGAATGGCGCCGGCCACGGCCTTCATCATCGCCGGGAGCTGGTAATCGGCGACGACGGGGATGTGATCGGTCGCCGTGGACAGCGCGTTGAGGATCTGGGTCTTGGTGTACGAGGTGACGCCGGGGAAGGTGACCGAGTTCGTAGCTAGGTTGATGGAATTATTGCAGCAAATGTTGCCTCCATTGCCGAAGGCATGGTACGAGTCCGGAATGTAATCGAGTCCTTCGCCGTCGCGCATCTCGCTCGTCATCAATTGGAAATCGAAGCGGTCGTCCATGCCGCCGGGCACGCCGCAATTGCCTTGCGACGACGCGCAAGGCGACTGCGTGTGGGAAAAGGCCGAGCTGAAATTGTTGTGCCATTCTCCACTGAGAAACGTGCCTGAGTCGTTGTCGAACGCCGTCAGGCCGAGCGGGTCCTCCGCTTGACCGTTGCCGGCCGCGATGAGCGTTTGAAAAGCGGGCTCGCCGGCCGTGTAGAAATTGTGGTCGCCGGTGTACAGGGCGTGGGCGCTACCCAAAGCGTTGGAGTTGGTACGAATGGCAATGGCTTCGGTATTTCGCCGAAGCAGGTTGTCCGGATCGTTCTCTTCGTCGCCCGCTTTGTAGTGGCTGTTGTAGACGTACAGCGTGGCGTCGCTGGCCGTGTAACCATCGAATCGCAGTTGATGGCGGATCGCGGCCCGCGGCTGTGGATTGACGCCTCCCGACACTCCCACGCTTGTCTCGCCTTGCAGGTCGACGGTCTGCGTGCGATAGACGATCGACTGCGTCGTATCGCCAAAGCCGACAAGACTGCCCCGGGCATAGGTGACGGGCAGGCCCAAGGAGGTCTGGCCGGTGTACATGCTGTTGAGCAAATTGACGAAAGCCTGTGCGTCGGGCAAACCGGACGTGGTTTCCTGCTCTTGCAGCAGCAGGACGTCGATCGGTTTGGCGATACCGTTGCGCGTCTCCTCGCCGATGGCGCGAAGGACGATGTTCACGCTTGCGTCCGGCGGCCCGGTCGTGTTGTAGCTGACGACGCGGAGCTGGGCCTGGGTGGCGGTCGCGGTGCCGAGGATCATTAGCGGCAGCAGCCAGAGAATCTGGCCGGACAGGACGCGGTGATGGCCAACACAGGTTCTGATCATGGTGCGCGAATGCGTGTTGCCGCGAGGCGTGGCCCGTAAACTGCCATTTTAACAAGCGGCGGTCGAACGGTCGTCGGAATGGAAATGCGGGTAGTGGTACAGTTTGGTGTACTCATCTCGCTCCGCGAGATGTTTTTCCTCTCGCGGAGCGAGAGGAGTACACTGTTTTTGAGCAAACTGTACTACTACCGAAATGCGGGTAGTGGGTCCGTTAGGTACAACCACGTCCAAAGATGGCCATAACTCACGTGTCCGGAGAGGGGCAGTTTTCCCCGGCGTTTGTTCAAAGATGGCCAAAATTCCAAAAGGGATTTAGGCCATCTTTGGCGGCAGGCGGAGCCGGCGGAAGTGAGGGACCACTGACGGAGCGTGCCGCTGGCAAACGATGGCGAAAAAACGCAAACGGACCCACATCCGATCGACGGCGACGCGCGGACGAACCAGGGCCAAATTGCTAAGAATTCGGGAAAAAACCGAGAAAATTCTGCCGATTGCTGCAGGATTCATTGACCGCCCGTACCGAGGGGCTAAGATCAGAGTTTGGAGGAGAGTTCCCGCAGGAAAGCCAGATCGGGGTGGGGGGTCGGTGTTTTTTCGCCCGGTTGGCCAGCGCCGGCCGGGGCGGACGGCCGACTTGCCCGGTCCTGCGAAGGGCAGCTTCGGGTGGGGCGCGGGTTGATGACGGGCATCAAGAATCAGGCATCGAACGTGGGCGGAGATACGGGAGAGAAATTAAATGACTTTTAGATTTCGCACAACTGTTGTGTTGAGAATCGTCGCTGCAATTGCCGTTGCAGCCGGCGTCAGTAATCCGGCCAGCGCCGTCAACGATGTTGTGACGCAGTGGACATTTGAACCTGAACCATTTTTGGACACGGCCGGTGCAAACTTGATGGCGGGCCCCGTCGTTGGTCCCAGCACGGGGGCAGGCTCGGCAACCGGGCTTCACGCGAGCGCCGCTACCGATTGGACAACCCCTGCTGGAAGCGGCTCAGGAAACTCCTATAGCAGCAACACTTGGGCAGTCGGCGATTACTACCAATTTCAAACGAGCACGACCGGAATTCTTTCAAGTCTTGGAATCTCGTTTGAACAGGCAGGTAGCGGCACTGGCCCGCGCGATTTTGAGCTTCGCTACAGCACCGACGACGTCACGTACACCCCCGCAGGCCCCTACACCGTTAATGTCAGTGGAACCCCGTTCTGGGATAGCTTGGTCCCCCTGCAGCCGGATGGAATTGACAGAAAAGTATTCGATTTGTCCGGCTTAGGTCTGACGAACCAGGCGAACGTCTACTTCCGATTGGTAAACACATCCACAATTCCGACATCCTCCCATACCAGCTTGGTCGGAACCGGTGGAACCAGCCGTGTAGATAATTTCACGCTCTACGAGAATTTCAATGGCTCGTTGATAACAACTCCTCAGACGGCCCCGACGCCGTCGGCGCCATTGGCCGGAGACGTTGTGCTCGGCATGGGTGGCGAACGTGCAAATACCACGATTGAATTGGTTCGTAACGGCAGCAAGCCAACCCCTTATGGTCCTTGGCAGAGCCCGGCTTTTGTTCAATCGGTGAGATTCGACAACCTGAACGGAACCACGCATAACGTTCACGGCAACCTGGTCGGCATCGATTTCGGCAACGCCCTTAGTGGTATCACTAACCCCACGTCAACTGGCGGCAACATTTACAGCTTTGCTACGAAGGGAACGGCCCCATTTGCGGCTCCCCAGGTAATCGGCAATACGGGGAATGGGAACACATTGGGCGTCACAGCAACTCGGCTCGCGGGACTTTCGGTCAGCCCCGATAACACGAAGATCGCCGTTGCCGGATTCGACACGCGCAAAGTGCTCGTGTTCGATTATCACCCGGGCGACGGGGCGGGTGCGGGCGCCACGACGTTGACCGGCGGTCACGAATCAACCGGCACACCGCTCGGGGCTTCGGTCACGCAAGGCACGGTTTGGAAGGATAACAACACGATCTTGGCCTTGTCTGTTCAGTCGAACACCACGGTGGATCTGATTTCAATTAATCAATCGGACATGGCGGAAACGGTATTGGTCAATGACCTTGTCGTGCCCCTTACGAGCTCTAGCAAGTTTACGTCGCTGGCCTATAATCCGGGCATATCGAAGTACCTATTCGCAACTTACAGTGGCCTTGATGGCACTGGCGGACCATCGACCAGCCACGTGTATGTATTCGATCCCACGAGTGCCTACGCGCTCGTAAAAACCATCGATTTAAGCGCCGGCACGGTGATTGGGCCGCCCGATGCCGGCCACACGCATACCATCCGCGAGATTGCGCTGCATCCCGATGGAAGGATCTTTTTGAGCTCGGCTGGCATAGCACCCAACACCCCCACGCCCGGCCCTAACCCCGATGCGGGCACGCATATTTACACGCTCAGTTCGTCGTTAAACCCGGCCGCCATCGCCGACTTCAGCGCGATCGAATATTACACCACGTCATCGGTCCAAGCTTTCAACAGCCTCGATATCGGCCTGCTGTCCGGCGACTTCAATTATGATGGCACCGTCGACGCGGCCGACTATGTGATTTGGCGTGACACGGATGTTGGCGGCGCTGCCGGGTATGCCGATTGGCGGGCCAATTTCGGCAAGTCGTATGCTGCACCCGGTAGCGGGGCTGGCATCGGCAGTGCAGCGGTGCCAGAGCCGGCGGGGGCGATCCTGCTGCTGATCGGTGCCCTTGGCCTCTGGCGTTGCCGCCGTGCCTGATAGGTGCCGGCGCTGCGATGACGACTTGAACAGGCCCATGGCTTCGTCAGATGCCATGGGCCTTTAACATGAGTAAAGCCACAGGAGATTTTGGCGGGTGGGAGATAGACGACGATTAGTCGCACACGCTATTATGTTGAGAACTGGCAGAAATTGAGTGTTTGGCGGGCTGTTACGGGCGCAGACACGATTGAGGAGATGCGAGATGAGATCCAAACCTGTTCGCGGTTTTACCCTGGTCGAACTCTTGGTGGTGATCGCAATCATTGGCATCCTGGTGGCGCTCCTCTTGCCGGCGATTCAGGCCGCCCGAGAGGCGGCCCGGCGGACGCAATGCACGAATCACCTCAAACAGATCGGCTTGGCTTGCACGAACTATTCGAGCACGAAGAAGGCATTTCCCCCGGGGATAAATGTTCCCATTGGCAGTGGCTCGGGTGAAGTATTCACGAGCAGTTGTCCAAATCTGGACAATAACACAGCAACGGTGGATTGCCCGCCCCAGCCGATTCCCGGTAAGTGGGGTTCATGGCTTATTTGGATCATGCCATACATGGAAGAGGGTTCCCTATATTCTACGATCGACCTGAGCAAACGCGACTTGGCAAATACGAACAGCCCAACAGCCCCCGGGGCGGCATATGTCGTCGAATACACCTGCCCGTCCGATGAAGTCCCACTGAAGACGATTGTCTATTCGGGCAGCAACTACTTCGGCGTCAACAGTTACTTCGGCAACGCCGGCACGAAGGCATGGCCGATTTCCCAGGCGACGTTCGACGGCATTCTCTTTTACAACAGCAGAGTACGGATTCAAGACATCCAGGATGGATTGTCGCACACGTTTCTTGCCGGCGAGCGCTACAGTGGTGATCCCACGTTTACGATTACCACTCCCCTTACGGATTTTCGCGGATGGGCCTGGAACAATTACAATTCGGGACAAGACATCTTGGGCGACACGACTTGGCCGCTGAATTCGACCGCCAAAGAGATTGGGAACGATGCACGCAAGACCAACTTTGGCAGTGCACACCCTGGCGGGGCGAATTTCGCCCTTTGTGACGGCTCTGTCCAGTTCGTCACGCTGACCAGCGCCGGCGAGCTAATCAACTATCAGCGGCTTTCTATGCGTGAAGACGGCGAGATTGTTAAGTTGGACTAGTGGCCAGGCCGAAGTGCGTAGGAGGCTGAGTGCTATGCGTGGTCGCGGTATCGCAAGCGTCGGCTATTGCGTTGTGCTCTTGCAGTTTTGTGCGGGGTGCGGAAAGGAAGACCCGCCACCGATCGTGCCGGCCAAAGGAGTCGTATTGCTGGGAGGCAAGCCTTTGCCAACGGCACAAGTGCGTTTCATTCCCCAGATCGGTTTCGGAGCCCAGTATATTGCTACGGCCACCACCGACGATCAAGGTCGGTTCACACTACAGTGCAGTGGACAGCCGGGGGCGTGCGCAGTCGAAAATATGGTCACGGTGAGCGAGGCCGACATCCCGCCGAAACTGCAGGGAGAAGGCGCCCAACGAGAATTGGCTAATTACCTTCGGTCACTGAAGAACCGTCCGATCCCGCGAAACTATGCTTCTCCGGCGAGTTCACCGTTGCGCGTCACTGTGAGCGAGGGACAGGAAGAATATGTGCTCGAGTTGAGGCGCTGACTCTCGTCCGGGAATCCGGCTGGCGGTGCTGCCGATCGACTTTGAGCTGAAGAAATAGCCGACCGGCGTGGACTGGCCCGCCTCTGCCTGCGTCGGCGGATCACATAGCACATAGCCCGGCCATCCTGGCCGGCATTCGCCCCACTCATAGCCATATTTCTGAAAGGTGCGAATCGACCCAGGATGGGTCGGCTATATGCCTGCATTCTGCCGGCAATTTGAACGTCGCATTTCCACGGACATATTCGCCCTTTTTTCTGTCCGCGGTGCTGGCAATTGCCTCCCCCGATTGGCATAATTCGGGGGCTTTTTGGTTGCCAGGCGTTCGACCGGAGTTTTCCCCCGCATCTCACGGAGGGGCAGTGGTACAGTTTGCTCACAATCCGTGTACTCCTTTCGCTCCGTTCGGCTGAGCTCACGGCCGAAGCCGCGAGAGGAAAAACATCTCGCGGAGCCAGATGAGTACAC
>JBIOWO010000117.1:0-8847 GCA_044868555.1 Lacipirellulaceae bacterium
TGTACTCCTCTCGCTCCGCGAGAGGAAAAACATCTCGCGGAGCGAGATGAGTACACCAAACTGCACCACTACCGCCATCCTGGCCGGGTTGTTGCCGATTCAAAGGACGCGGAAGGTTTGGCGTCTCCGGACCGACCCAAGATGGGTCGGCTATGTTTTCGACGATTGGCGTCCCGCCGCATTTCTTCTGCATATCGCTTGACAAACCCGTCAATAGATTCATATACTATGTCTAACATAGTATGCGATGCATATTACACGCGAAAACGCGAGGTTGCCATGAAAATCGAAAGCGAATTGATGCGCGGAGCCGGCCCAACGGCCGTGATGCAGTTGCTCTCGGGCGGCGAGAAATACGGGTATGAGCTGGTCGAAGCGCTCGGCCGCCAATCGAACGGCGTGCTGGCGATGGGTCAGTCGACGCTGTATCCGCTGCTGTATAACCTCGAGGCGAAGGGGCTGGTCACATCGCGGGTGGACGAGAGCGGGCCGCGGCCGCGGCGGTTTTATCGGCTCACATCGAAGGGACAAAAGAAGTTGGCGGCCGACACGAAGCAGTGGCAATTGCTGTGGGACGCGATGCGCTCGCTGGGCATCGCGGGCCAGCCGGCCGGGGCGGCAGGGGGTGGGCGATGACGGCGGAAGCAACTTCGCTGTGGCAGCGACTGTGGTACACACGGTGGCGCGACATGCTGCGCGGGCGGATCGACGGCCGTCTCGATTGGCGGCAACTGATCGCGGCGGAAGACTTGCCCGCGAACGTGCGTGGCTTGATCGAGCGGGTCGTCCGCGGCACGCGGTTGTGGCGGCGCGAAAAGGTAGATGTTGCGCGGGAACTTGTCGCACATTTTCAGGACGGACTCGAAGCGGGTTGCTCGTCCGAACAACTGGTCGCATCGTTCGGCGATCCGCGACAGGCGGCGCTGCTCATCCGCCGGGCCAAACGGCGCGGACGATCGCTGACGTGGCAAATCTGGCACTGGGCCTGCCTGGCGGTCGGCGTGTTGCTCGTCGCCTACGTGGCGATGGGACTGTATTACTTTTCGGGCCGGCCAACGATCAAAGTCAACTATCTGACGGTGATCAATGAACGGGCGGTGGCGGCGCCGGAGGAGGCGCGGGCGTGGCCGATTTATCGGCAGGCGCTCGGCCAATTGATGGTCGACCGCAAGTTTCCCGAATGGATGAATACGGACGACGTGACTCCTTCGAGTGCGAATTGGCCGGAGGCAGTGACCTGGCTGAAGGAACACGAAGCGGCGCTGGCCACATTGCGTGAGGCGACGAAGCGGCCGGAGTTGGGATTCGCGGTGGGTGTCTCTCCCAAGGCGTTTTCGCCGGCCGACCAGGAATTGTTCTTTGAACCAACCGACACGCGGCTCGATCCGCAGTTTCCGAATCGGGACCGGATCGAGGATCAAATGTTGATCAGCACCCATTTGCCACACTTGCTCCCGATGCGTGAAGCCGCCCGCCTGTTAAGGTTCGACGCGCTGCGCGCCGCCGCGGCGGGCGAAGGCGAGACGTCACTGGCCGACGTGCGGGCGATTCTGGGGATCGCCGAGCATGTACAACAAATGCCCTGTTTGGTGGTAACGGTCACGGCGAGTGCAATTCACGGCATCGCGTGCGCGACGGTGCAAGACGTACTGAGCCGTCGCCCCGAGTTGTGGTCAGCCGGTCAGTTGCGCGATTTAGCCCATGCGATCGCCGGCAGCTCAATCGATTGGGGGCGCGGTTTTGACGGCGAGCACGCCATGTTTCTCGACATGATGCAGCGGTTTTACACCGACGACGGCCACGGCGAAGGGCATCTTGCGTTTCGCGGTCCGGAAGGTCTCAACGTGTTCGACGCGCTGTCGCGCTTCACTGGCGACAATTCGCGAAGTCCATTGTCGCACGATAGCCTGGCCGTGTTGGTGATGCCGGCGGCAAATATGGTTGTCGCTTCGCGGAAAGAGATGACCGATTTGTACGAAGCGATGCTCAACGACGCGATCTTGCGCATGGACACTCCACTTTGGAAGTTGCCCAAGGGTCGGTCGTACGACCCCGATTTTCTCGTCGAGCACGGTAGCCCCTTGAAGAAATTTCGCCATTTGTTCGTGAGCTTGATGCTGCCGGCCTACGACAAGCTGCGGAACCGGGCCGCTGAACGGGATGCCCAACGTGACGGCACGCTCGTCGGCATCGCGCTGGAGCTGTACCATCGCGAGCACAAAGCCTGGGCGAAGTCGCTGGCGGAGTTATCGCCGCGGTGGCTGCCGGACGTGCCCGTCGACCAGATGACCGGCAAGCCGCTCGGCTACAAGATCGTCGACGGTCGGCCGGTGGTGTATAGCGTGGGGATCGACGGCGATGACGACGGCGGTCGCAAGCCGCCCGACGAGGAGGTGGACCCGTTCGATTTTTCGATACCGACGACGGGCGAGCCGAAGCCGCCGGACGGCGATTGGGTGATCTGGTCGACGGCAATCCGCGAGTGAAGAATTCGGATCGGGGGCGGGGACGCCCCGGCTCGCTGTTGTGAGGCACGTTTCTTTAGCGAGCCGGGCCGCGGGCACCGTCGCGCAGCGATGGTCGGGCCCCGACTCGTGCGCGGAACGCCGCTTCGTCGAGCGTCGCGCCTTCGCGGACCATTTCGAACGCGAGCGGCTGAGCGGGCCAGCCGACGCAGCGCAGCAGGTCGTCGAACGCAGCCGGCGGACAGTGGCCGTGGAGCTCGACGCGGTGGAGGCGGTCTTCGAAGTCGAACAGGTGACCGTCGACTTGCCAGCGGTTGCCGTCTGCATCATCGCCGGAGATCACGAACGAGCCGTCGAGTTCGAAGATCATTCGGGGTAGGCGCTCAAATTGCGCGGCGGCTTCTTCCCACGTGACAATGAAGGACGCGGATGGCGCCGCGAAGAGGTTAACGTGGAATTGGTAGTGATCGGACACTGGACACATTATTGGGACGGAGGAATCGGGGTCGAGGACGACCCGGCTCGCTACAGAGTAGTCCCTCTTCAGCGAGCCGGGCCGTCCTCGGCCCCGAAATGACCGGACTCAATCAAAAGAAGTCGCTCGCTGGTCGCGAATGTAACTGAAACAATTATTCAAATACTCTTCATTGTCGATTGCGATATTCGATCCTTCCTCAGCCCACCACGTCGCACCTTTGGGCAGCGACCATCGTTGACCTAGCGCTTGCCCGAGCCAGCGCTTGACGAGGCGGCGTACCTTTTCACCGTGCACGTCGGCAATGATATCGCACAGCAAGTGGACGTGATCGGGGCCGGCGGCGCAGACACGATAGTTCCAACCACCACGGGTTCAGATTGTCGGAAGTTGAACTTCCGCAAATATCCGCTGTTCCATCGTGAGAAATCGCGGTGGGAATCTCATGTGGCCGCGCTCGAATTCTTTTCGGTGCGGATCGCGCGGAAGGAAAGGTGTGTCGAGTTCGTTGTGCTGTCGGTCGACCGTGGGGCGATCGTCGCCGTGGAGCCTCGCGCCGTACGTGCCGAATGTAATGTGCCAAGGGGTGCGGGGCGGATCGAGGTGTTGGCGAACATGCTCGAACGGCATGGCTGTTTCGGGGGCGGGGACGCCCCGGCTCGCTGCACGGAGTGGGGCGGTGAGGTCAAGGTTCGACGTGCGGCAAGTGGTGACCGAGCTTGTCGCGTTTGGTGGCCAGGTAGCGGGCGTTGTGCTCGTTGATGGGCGGCATGATGGGAATCTGATCGACCACTTCCAGGTCGAAGCCGCCGTAGATGAAGGCATCGGTTTTCTTGGGGTTGTTGGTGAGGAGCCGCACTTTGCGGAGGCCCAGATCTTTGAGGAGCTGGATGCCGACGCCGTAGTCGCGGGGGTCGGCTTTGTAGCCCAGCGCGATGTTGGCCTCGACCGTGTCGAGCCCTTTGTCCTGCAGGTCGTAGGCCTTGATTTTGTCGACGATGCCGATGCCGCGGCCCTCCTGCGGCAAGTAAACTAGCACGCCGGTGCCTTCGTTCTGAATCATGTCCAGCGCCATGTGGAGCTGATCGCCGCAATCGCAGCGGAGCGACTCCAAAAGGTCGCCGGTAAAGCAGGACGAGTGCAGCCGCACGAGCGGGGCGACGACCTTGGTCGGGTCGCCCAGCACGAACACCAGCGGCTGCTGCGATTCGTACTTCACGCCGTAGGCGATGATCGTGCCCGTGCCGTACTTGGTGGGCAAGCGCGCTTCGGCCTGACGGTAGACGAGTTTTTCGCGGACGCGGCGGTACGCGATCAGCTCCTCGATCGAGATGATCGGCAGATCGTAACGGCGGGCCAGGGCGACGAGCTGGTCGCGGTTGGCCCGGTCGCCCGATTCGTTGAGGATCTCGCACAACACTCCGGCCGGTTGCAGGCCGGCCACGCGCGCCAGGTCGACTGCCGCCTCGGTGTGACCGGCGCGGCGGAGAACGCCGCCTTCCTTGGCCACGAGCGGTTGAACGTGCCCGGGGCGCGTGAAGTCGGACGGCTTCGAAGTCGGGTCGCAGAGGGCCTGGATGGTGCGGGCCCGCTCGGCGGCGGTGATGCCGGTTTTGATCGAGCGATGGTCGACGGTCACCGTGTAATTGGTGCCGAGCGGGGCCGTGTTCTGGCCGACCATCAGCGGCAACTCGAGCCGCTGGCTGACTTCCGGCAACAGCGGCATGCACAACTGGCCGCGGCCGTGGGTGATCATGAAGTTGACGATTTCGGGCGTGACCTGCTCGGCGGCGGCGATGAAATCGCCCTCATTTTCGCGGTCTTCGGCATCGACCACGACGACCACGCGGCCCTGGCGGACGGCCTCGACGGCTGCTTCGATTGTGGAGAATGGAGTGGACATGGTCTGGCTCATTCAAGCTGGTCGCTCGATGCGATGCGTTTTATTATAGGTGTGACTGGGCGGGGGAAATAGCGGGTTGCTGGGTGCGGGCTGCAGAGTACGGAGTACTGAGTACTTGGTACGGAGTACGGCAGTCCGGCGATTACTTGTAAGGAAGTGGGCTTTGGGCGCCGAGCCGACCAATTCGGGAGGAGATGTCGAAGCCGCGGCGCTGGCGCCGTTGGGTCGGGAGGAATACATCGAGCAGTGCCATTTCTTTCGAGCGTTGGGCGAACGGCTGGCGGAGAATGTTCCGGCGCAAGAAGTGCTGGCCTCCGTCCGCGAGGAAGTGCTGGCCACCACAAAGCTGCCAATGGCGATCGATTTTCTGCTGGGCGAGCTGCGGCACGCCGGAGTGCTGGGTCCGGCCATGGCGCTGTTGCCACATTACTTCACGCCGTTTCAGGTGTTTGTGGTGCAGGAATCGGAGAACGCGCGGCTGCGGTTCGATCTGCGCGTGGGGCTGGAGATCTTGCGGAGGGAGACCGAATATCGGGCCGGCTCGCCAACGCGGCCGGGGATGTTTCTGTATCAGTTCGAAGCGCTGTGCCGGAACCGGCTGGGCTACGATCGCGGGCTGGAGGCGATTGCGGGCGACCCGGCGTTCGACGCGATGTGGCGGGAGTGGATTCTCAAGCTGCGCCGGCAAGTGGGGATGGTCGACGTGGCGGACCTGGTTTATGTCCACAGCGAGCACTATTGGCAGCGGCAGGGGGGTGGGAACAAGACCGGGGTCGAGGACGACCCGGCTCGCGGTGCGGCGGTGGTGCTGTTTGGGGAACGGGAGGGGCGGATTGCGCTGGCGAATCGGCGGAAGGATCCGCTGTTTTTGTTCGCCTCGTTGCAGCGACAATTGGGTTACCCGGAGGTGCCGAGGGTGCAGCATGCCGACCAGGATCAGGTGCTGCTGCCGCAGCTAGCCCGGCGTCTGGAGCAGCTTGAATCGCGGCTGAAACTGGTGGAAGACGAGCAGCGGGGCGGCGTGGATTTGACGCAGTTTTACGAGCGGCCGCCGGAGATGGAGACATGATGGAAAATCGTGGTCGAGGCTTCGGCAAGCTCGGCTCGACTGTGCTCGCCACAGGCAGCCGAGCGGGCGGTCCGGCTCGCTCTTGGTGGTGGTGTGCAAGAAATTCACCAAAAAAGCGGGGGTTCTGCGGTTCAACGGGGGCGGGTCGCGTGGTAAATTCAGGTATCAGCGTGACCGGAACAGCTCGGAGTGCATCCCA
Organism: Lacipirellulaceae bacterium; assembly: GCA_044868555.1. Lineage (GTDB taxonomy): Bacteria > Planctomycetota > Planctomycetia > Pirellulales > Lacipirellulaceae > JABDGM01. The sequence goes on from JBIOWO010000117.1 coordinate 6,112, forward strand.
CCGAATGTGTTCTCGCACACGAAGTGCACTCGACCGCGCAGGCGGTTTGGCTGTGGGTGAAGAATTGCCGTGGACTTTCAGCTTAGTTTAGCGAGCGAGGGTGTCGGATCGGCGTACCCCGATCAGCCGCTGGCGGCGTCCGCCAACGACAGTGTCGGGCAAGTGCTGCAGTTATTGCGCGCGCAGCGGACCGGTGCGGTGCTCGTCTGCGAAGGCCCCAAGCTGGTCGGCATTCTTACCGAGCGCGACGCTTTGAAATTGATGGCTCGCGGGGCCGATTTGCAGGCGCCGGTGCGGGACGTGATGTCGAACCAGCCCAAGACCATCCCCGCCAGTGCCACGGTGGGCGACGCGATTCGCGTAATGGCCGAGGGCGGTTACCGCCATTTGCCGATCGTGGACGAGGCCGGACACCCCAAGGGCGTGGTCGCGGTGCATGGAATTGTCCATTATTTGGTAGACCATTTTCCGGAAACGGTGTACAACCTGCCCCCCAATCCGAACGACTCGACGCGGGAGCGCGAGGGGGCCTGAAGTGAGCCGCTAGCAGCAGGGAGCGACGTTGTCTCGCGGCCTAATAAAACCAACAATAAGGATAGAGACCCACCTCCACGGTTGCCGGCAGCCGTTCGAACAACACGGCGACCGTCATAGTTGCCGGCCCAGCGCCGACGATTATCGTTTACCCCAACATCCTTGGTGCGGCAACCGAGGTCGAGGAACTCCTGGATAAGATGGCTACCGTTACAGCGACAGCAAACGAAAAGCAAGTTCGACAACTGGACGAGGCGACCGTCCGCTTCTGTGGCGACTCGGGCGACGGCATGCAATTGGCCGGCCTGCAATTCACGAATACCTCGGCGCTCGCCGGAAACGACATCGCGACGCTGCCCGATTTTCCGGCCGAGATTCGCGCGCCGCGCGGCACGCTGGCCGGGGTCAGCGGTTACCAGATTCATTTTTCGAGCAAGGACATCTTCACGCCGGGCGACACGGTCGACGCATTGGTGGCGATGAACCCGGCCGCGCTGGCGACCAATCTTACGGACCTGCGTTCGGGCGGCATCCTCATCGTCAATGGCGATGCGTTCGACCCGAAAGGCCTGGAGCAGGCCGGCTACGCGACCAATCCGCTCGAGGACGGCAGCCTCAAGGCGTATCGACTGCACACGGTAGACATGACCAAGCTGAACCGGCTGGCGGTGCAGGGTTTGGGATTGAGCCAGAAAGAAGCCGACCTGTGCCGCAACTTTTTCGCGATGGGCCTGGTGTTCTGGCTGTACGATCGTTCGCTGGAGCCGACGCTGCGGTTCATCAGCCAGAAGTTCGGCAAGAAGCCGGAAGTCGCCCAGGCCAACACGGCCGCGCTGAAGGCCGGGTTTCATTACGGCGAGACGGTCGAAGCGATCAGCACGCAGTTTCACGTGCCGAAAGCGAAACTGCCGCCCGGCAAGTACACCAGCATCATGGGCAACACGGCCTTGGCCTACGGGCTGATGGCGGCGGCCCGGTTGAGCGGCAAGCGGCTGTTCATGGGCGCGTACCCGATCACACCGGCGAGCAGCATCCTGCACGAGCTGGCCAAGTACAAGAATTTCGACGTGATGACGTTCCAGGCGGAGGACGAGATCGCGGCAATGACGGCGACGATCGGCGCGGCGTTCGCCGGAGCGATGTCGGTGACGGCCAGCAGCGGGCCGGGCATCGCGCTGAAGGGCGAGGGCATGGGCCTGGCGGTGATCACCGAGTTGCCGATGGTGATCATCAACGTGCAGCGCGGCGGGCCCTCGACCGGTTTGCCGACCAAGACCGAACAGGCCGACTTGTTCCAGGCCATTTACGGCCGGAACGGTGAATGCCCGATGCCCGTCATCGCGGCCTCAAGCCCCTCCGACTGCTTCGACGTGGCCCAGGAGGCTTGGCGGATCGCGGTGCGGTACATGACGCCCGTGATGCTGCTCACGGACGGCTACATCGCGAACGGCTCCGAACCGTGGCGGATTCCGAAGTACGCCGATCTCAAGAAGATCGAGATCAAGCATCCGGGGCCGCGGGCGAATGGCGAGCCGTTCCTGCCGTACCAGCGCGACGAGCGGCTGGCCCGGCCGTGGGCCGTGCCCGGCACGCCCGGTTTGGAGCATCGCATCGGTGGGCTCGAAAAGCAGGATGTGACGGGCAACGTGAGCTACGACCCGGCCAATCATCAGCACATGGTGAACACGCGGGCCAAGAAGGTGGACGACATTGCGAACGAGCTGCCGCCGCAGAAGCTGGACGGCCCGGCCGCGGGCGACGTGCTCGTGCTGAGCTGGGGCGGGACGTACGGGGCGTGCGCGACGGCCGTGCATGAAATGCAGGCCAAGGGCAAGGCGGTCACCCACTGCCATTTGCGGTATTTGAATCCACTGCCGAAGGACCTCGGCGAAATCCTGCAGCGGTTCGAGAAGGTGCTGGTGCCCGAACTCAACATGGGCCAGTTGCGGACGGTGTTGCGGGCGAAATACCTCGTGGACGCAGTCGGACTCAACAAAGTGCAGGGCAAACCGTTCAGCGTCTCCGAGGTGGTGGAGAAGATCGAATCGATCCTGGGCGGCGACGTGAGCAGTTCGCAGGCCGCGCCAGAGAAGGTCGACGGCGAGAGCACGGTGAAGGCCGTGCTGCAGAAGGCGGCACAGGGGGGCTGAAGAATAGACAAGGAGAGGGGGAGACAAGGAGACAAGGAGATACAGTTGGATG
>JBIOWO010000118.1:0-2501 GCA_044868555.1 Lacipirellulaceae bacterium
GCCGCCGTCGACCGGTCGCGAGGCGTTCAACGTCGAGGTCCCAGAAGGCGACGCATACTTCGACCCCACCGGCACCGGCTCGCAAGTCATCCGGCTGAGTCGATCGCGGTACGATGCGACCACGGGCACCGGGGTCGACAATCCACGCGAGCAAGTCAACCAGATCACTGCGTGGATCGACGGTTCGATGGTCTATGGCTCCGACCAGGCGACGGCCGACGGCTTGCGGACATTTGTCGGCGGTAAACTCCGCACCAGCGACGGGAACCTGCCGCCGACCGACGCGGAAGGCAATTTTGTCGCCGGCGACGTGCGGGCCAATGAAAACATTGAGCTCACCTCGATGCACGCAATCTTTGTCCGCGAGCACAATTGGTGGGCCACGCAGATCGCCCGCCAGAGCCCGCGACTCAGCGACGAGGCAATCTATCAACGGGCGCGTACGATCGTGATCGCCGAAATCCAGGCGATCACCTACCGCGAATTCCTGCCCGCGTTTCTGGGCCGCGGGGCGATCGACGCCTACACGGGCTACGATCCGACCGTCGATCCCAGCATCGCCAACGAGTTCTCAACCGCGTCGTTCCGCATGCACAGCTTCATCAACGACGATGTCGAGTTCTTCGGCAACGACGGCCGTGCCGTCCGCGACGAGGTGGCCCTGGCCGAGGCGTTTAACAACCCGGACCTGCTCCGCGAGACCGGGGCCGACTCGATCATCAAGTACCTGGCGTCCACCACGGCCCAGGAGATTGATCTCGAGATCGTCGAGAGCCTGCGCAATTTCCTCTTCGGCCAACCGGGCCAAGGCGGCTTCGATCTCGCGTCGCTCAACATCCAGCGCGGCCGGGATCATGGGTTGGCCGACTATAACACGGTCCGCGCCGCCTACGGACTCGCGCCGGCGACGAGCTTCGCCGACATCACGTCCGATCCGGAATTGCAGGCGAAGCTCCAGCAGCTCTACGGTACAGTGGACAATATCGACCTGTGGGTTGGCGGCCTGGCGGAAGACCATCTGCCAGGATCGTCGGTCGGCGAGACGATTCGCGCCGTCGTGTCCGATCAGTTCGAACGCCTCCGCGACGGCGACCGCTTCTGGTATCAGAAGATCTTTTCCGGGCGCCAGTTGCAGGCCATCGAGAGCACTTCGCTCGCCGACGTCATTCGCCGCAACTCGACGATCAGCAATCTTCAGGAGAACGTGTTCTTCCTCGAGTCGGAGATTCGCGGCCAGGTTTATGTCGATGGCAACGCGAATGGCCGCCAAGACCGGACGGAAATCGGCATGGCCGGCATCACGATCGAGTTGTTGGACGACGAGGGGGAAGTGGTTGCCCAAACGGTCACCAATGCGCGCGGTCGCTACGTCTTCTCAACATTTCACGAAACGGGCGACTACCAGGTCCGAATCGTCGTGCCCGTCCGTTTCCGCGCAACCACTCGTACGATCCGCGATACGCTCGTCTCACGCGGCGACCAGACAATTGCCGGCGTCGACTTCGGCCTGCGGCTCCTCGCGCGGACGGGCGCGTCTGCTGCCACCGACCAGCAACTGGCCGCCGTGGATACAGCATTTGCGTCGCAGCGGACTGTCGGTCCTCTCGCGGCGATGATCGAGTCGACCACCGCCAAAAAGACAAAACGCGGACGAGTGCCACGCTAGCAAATCGGGTGGCACGCCGGGAGCTTCCAGCGACGGGTGTGGATTGGAGCACTTGGACTGTCATGCCCTTCGCTGACGCTTAGGGACGTGCCACCCGTCAGTTACTCTAGCTGCACGCAGCGCAGTGCCCCTTCACCAGGACCTCGGTGACATTCCCGAGCTTAGCAGCGCCGCGCTTCGGCGCGAGGCGGAATGTGAAATCGTCGAGGCACTGAATCTTGCCGCAATCGACGCACAAAAAGTGCGGGTGCTCCGACACGCCCGTGTGCTCATCGTGCAACAGCTCAAACCGTCGTACGCCGTCACCCAGGTCGAGCCGCGCGAGCAGCCCGGCGTCCGCGAGCTCCGTCAGCGAACGATAGATCGTCGACTGATCGAAACCGAATTCGGCGAGCCGCTGGGTGGCCTCGGCGTGAGTGAGCGGGAACCGTTCACGTGCCAAACACTGGATCACCGCGATTCGGGCTGCCGTGCCACGGAGTTTGGCCCCACGGAGGATCGCTTTCGCTTCCGCAGCAGATGGTTGGGCCGTTTTCTTCGTTGCCATGCGGTAATCCTTTCCGACCAATGGATTCGGCCGGCTTGGGTCTCTTTCGCCACTCTAAGTCATTTGCAGGTGATTTGCAAGTGCGACTTAAGGCAACCCGCCACGCATTCGATCTCCGCCCCGCCAAATATCGCAACAAATATCTATTTGCAAATATATTGCAAGTAGATGTAAATTGCGTATAATCGGCGGCGTCGGTTCGGAGGCGCCAGCCGATGGTTTTGAAGCTAGCGTCCGGGTTTTTAGTGGAAAGAGTGACGATTGTTGTTGGATCGCGGATACTTCCTG
>JBIOWO010000119.1:0-12083 GCA_044868555.1 Lacipirellulaceae bacterium
GCGACGCTGGATATTGGCCGCCTGCGGACACTGCGGCGATCGATGGGGGCAATTGCTGTTCACCGCTCATCTCGTCCCTCGCTCCACTTGGAGTTGCCGGGCATAGCTGAGAAACGTTACGGAATTATTCGCCGAGTGCCACGGCCAGCTTGCCCGGCGGACATCCGTTTGTCAGGGCGGCCCGGCTCAAAAACCGGGCCGCCCCGATGTGCTCTCGACGATCCGCTCTTCCGCGTTCTATTCGTCGCCGTGGCTCGTTCGGAACTCATAGACCACCGGCTCGAGCGGCACGCCGTCGGCACCGGCGAAATTCTTATAGCTCACGCTGTTCAAGCCCAAGCGATACTCCCAGTTTGGCTTGAGAGTCACCGGCAGCGTGCACGTTTTCCTGTCCGCCGACCACTTGGGTTTCTTTCCGTCCGGAATCGTGGGGAAGTTCTCCCCACCGCCGGTCCACGAAAAGCCCGCTGCCATCGGACGGTCAAATCTCACCACGATCTTCGTCAGCGAGGGGTCGACGTCCTTCGCTCCGTTCGCAGGCGCCATGTCGACGATGCGTGGCGGCTTGCCGGCATCCGCAGCCGCCGCGTCGGCGTCCGTCGCACCGCTCGCCGTCGCGAACTCAAACCGCACCGGCGCCAGTGGCACGCCCCACTTGCTGCCAAAATTCTTGTGCGACACGCTGTTCAGACCCAGCTCATACTTCTTCCCCGGCTCCAGCTTCACCGGCAGAGTGCACGACTTGCCGTCGCGCGACCAACGCGGCTTCTCGCCCTCGGGAATCGTCGGAAACGTCGGACCGCTACCCGTCCACGAAAAACTGCCCGTATCCATCGGCACGTCGAACGTAACGCTAATGAGTCCCAGTCGCGGATCAACATCCGTGGCCCCAATCTCCGGATTCGACTTCAACACCTTCGGCACGCGCACGCGATTGGCCACGCCCGCGGCCGCACCCTCCGTCGCAAAATAAATCGCCGCCGTCTCCGCCGGCACGCCCAGCTCGCTCTTGAAATTCTGGAAGCTCGTCGAATTGATGCCCACGCGATAGAACGACCCCTTCTTCAGTTCCACCGGCAGCACGCACGTCCGCTTGTCCGTCCAAACCGCCGTGCTGCCCTCCGGCGAAGGCGGGTGGTTCGGCCCACCGCCGGTCCAACTGTAGCCACCGACGTCCATATCGCGATCGAACGTCACGGAGATCTCCTTCGCCTTCGGGTCCACGTCGGTCGCCCCAATCTTGGGCGACGTGGCAACAATCACCGGCCAGTTCGTCTTCGGCCGCTTCCCGGCGAGCCGGCCCGTCTCGGGCCCGTTCACAGCAACCTGGTCCGTGTCGCCGGCACCCGTTTCATCGTTCTCCGCCGTGGCTGCGTCATCGTCGCTCTCGGCCGAAACTCCCGGCACCGCCATCGGCAGCAGCACCAACGCCGCCGCAACCAACGCGGCCCGCGACAGCCACCCAAACCTGCGTTTCGTCGGATCGAAGCTCATGATTTCCTCCAATCGAGTTTGCAGACGTGAACCACGTTCGAAAACACCCACCATGTTGGCCATCACCAGTGATCGGCCGCGCGCCGCGGTCAGCACCCGCAGCAACGTTTCGCCATAGCCGTCCCGGTCACACCGCCCGTCGCGCAGCACGGCTTCGTCGCACGCACACTCGCGCTCGTGGCGGATCCGCGCGTTGGCCAACCACACGAATGGATGAAACCAGAATACGCCCTGCACGAACACCTGCAGCCAACCCACCCACGTGTCGCGCCTTCGCCAATGCACAAGCTCGTGGGCCAGAATCATTTGCAGATCCCGAGCGCCGAGCCGCTCGAGAATGTTCTCCGGCAACACAATCCTCGGCCGCAGCACGCCGATCAACATCGGGCTGATCGGCTGCTCCGTCGCAAACAGCTCCGGCACCCGCCGAATCGAAAATCGCTCGGCCAGCCGTTCCAGCTCGACCCGCGCGGGCCCTTCATCAATCTGTCGCATCGCCCCCACCGACTTCACCAGCCGCCAATACCGCAACGCCACGGCCAGCCACAGCCCCAAGCAACCGATTGCCCACACCGCCAGCAGCAGTCCTTCAACGGAAACGGCCGATCCCAGGGTGGCTGGGGCAACGCCCCAGAGTCTCGCGCCCGGCCCAGCATCATCAATCGCCGCACCGAATGCGTCCACCTGATCAACACCCGCCCCATCAATCACGCCGACCTCCGTTTGCCGGTTTAGCTCCACCACCGGCCCAACTCCCCAACTGCCAATCCCCCAAAACGCAGCCAGCGTCGGCGGCAGCAGCGCTTTCACCAGCACCAACAGCCACAACCCATACCGCAGCCGCGGCGACGCACCTCGCAGCGCCCACGTCAGCACGCCAATCAAACACACTAGGAGGGCAATTTGCCAACTGGCAGCCACCGTCCAATCCAGCCACGAACGAGCGAACTCCGCAGCACCAGTCATGACGACCTCCCGCGGCGCCGGCCGCCGCCCCCGCCGCCCGGCCGCTTCCGGCGTTTCTCATCGAGCAGCTTCTGCTGTTTGCGAATGTCCTCCTCCGTCAGCTCCGCCTCATCGATGAAATGCGCCAGCACCGGCGACACGGCCGCCCCCACCACCCGCTCAAACACACTCCGCACTTCCTGCCGCGTCATCTCCTCGCGCGGCACCGCCGGCCGGTACAAATACGAATTCCCCACCTGGTCATACTCCACCGCCCCCTTCGCCACGAGCCGGCTAAGGAGCGTCTTCACCGTCTGATAAGCCCACTCGCTGTCGTCCGCCAGCGCAGCAAACACGCCCCGCGCATCAAGCGGCCCGCGTTCCCAAAGCGTCTTCATCACCTGCCACTCAGCCGGCGAAAGCGCCGGCCGTTCATTATCGTGCGACATCAAGAAACACCTCGCATCAAGGACTCGCTCTCTATGGCGGGGAGGGCCGGGGAGAGGGGAACTCGACTTGCTCCAGACCCTCCGCCAAAGCCAACTGTAGCTATTAGACTACACATGTAGTCGATTGTCAATACCCCGGATTCAGAAAAATCAAAGACTGGGCGACCAAAGCCGAAAAGCGGCAAACGCGGCCGCGTTTCTCCGAAACGCAGTTCCAGTGCCGTAACTGGCGCCCTTGGCTAGAGCGGTCGCCGTGGCAACAGGCCAAAGATTCGAGATCCGCCCCCAGCCGCGAAGTGGCGATATCGTGTAGCCGGGTCATTCAAACTCGCCGTGGCGAGCGGCGTGAGTCCCCGGAAGCGAAACGCCAAAGAAAATTAGCCCCGGGTGAATCGCTGGGCTCACCCACTGACCTCCCGGTGAACAACAAAAGCTACGCCGCAAATTCATCCGGCGCCAAACACTCGAAACCGCAATGCGATTTCATAATTCAACCCACGTCAATGACCGGCCGTGACTAGGTTCGGTCGCCGTGGCGCACAATGGGTAGATTGTCCCCAACGTAGTTGATCGACGCCGAGTTCGACTCCGCAACCAAATAGTTGCTATGCCTTCCGTGGTGACCTTTGGCCACGATTTTGCCTCTTCGACAGCTTCAGAAACGTTGGATAACCAGAGAATGCGGGGCATTTTCCAAGGGCTTTCAAGTTCAATGCCGCCGCAATTCTTCGATTGTGAATCGTGTTTACATAGTGTGACTTGGAATTCCTCGAGACTAGTTTTCCGAGAAACCCTTTCGGGTCAGTCATCGATTCAGGATTATTGGGAATACGCGGAAGACGACGCATATTAAATACGGTTTTGATCGCAACTGGATCAGCAAGCAGCCACGCCTCGAGTTCCTGGATTGGAATTAGGACAATTGATTTTTCAAATCCAACCCCATTAATTTTCTGTCCCAATTCAAAACGCAACTCTTTGACATTTCGCTCATCCAGATCATGCATCACGACAAGCAATGCACAACCTCGTTCAAGGAGATTGACGGCCCAAGCTCGACACTTCTTCCGTAGTTTTCCGCATCCCTTGCCAACGAATTGCTTGAATGAGAATTGATTTTCTTCGATAATCTTGCGGGTGAGTTCGTAGAGAACGTCCACGTCATTGTCTTCTTCCGCGATTACGCCAATCTTCAAAGGTTTAGTCGAGGCCGCCATGTCGCCAGTATTCTCCCAAGTTGCCTTCCGATTCAAGATAATTCCTCAACGCCGATAGCTCTTGCGATGAGAGCGCCGTCTCGATGTGTTCGACTGAAGTACCAGTCTTGTTGTCACGACGGACCTTATATACATGTCGCGGTTCCACATAATCCAGCACAAAGTCCGAATGGGTCGACAACACGATCTGTTTCTGGCCGGAATAGGTTTTTATGAGTTCGATAATGCTCGACAACAGGCCGTGATGAACACAAACTTCTGGCTCCTCAATTAACAGCGCACTGCTTTTTTCAGTCATAAGATAGAACAGCAACGTAATTGTCTTAAAAGTGCCCTCGGAAAGCTGACTGGGCGACAATTCGTTGCGACCCACGAAAAACTGCGGAACTATCAATATCTTTTCTCGCTTTCGTTTGCCAATGCGCGCTCCTGAGTGCACCGTGTATTCGATCGACGACGTTCGAATTTCCTTAAATTCGATTCGCTTAACTAGTCCAATTCCATTTGGCCCTACTACGTCAAAAAATTGCTCGTAATTCGAGGTACTTCGATTCTTGTATTCGACATACAGATCAAACAGGAACTTAGAATGTCCGCGCAGACGTAGACCGCGGCTTCGCGCGCCTTCTTTTTCAATGTCAAACGACACTGGGCAATGAGATGGATTGGTGAACTGCGACGCGCTGTAGTATTTGATATCTGCGACGAATTCGCCAAATAATTCGAAGGGCTTCAGGAACGAATCGGGAATTGTGTTCATTCGTTCCCACGCGTAATAGTCTTTGTGTGTTCGAAAGGCGAATCGTCGTTGCATGTGCCTTTCCAAGTCTGCCGTCATCCATAACGGAGCGTGCACTCGTGTCCTTTCGTTTGTATAGTCTTTGGCATACCACGTCTGTTTCGACCCAACGACTACGTCGGCATTGCTTTCATCCGTGTCGAGTGATATGTCGGCCGTAAGAATTGCCCTTCTTCTGTCGTGTTCAAACCACGCTTTCAAGCGGCATTTGTCGGCAGCCGATAATTCGACGTCGATGTGACGTGTGTTTCGGTCGTCCGCCAGTTTGTGAAGAAGGACGATTGCATGCAATACATTTGTTTTTCCGCTACCATTTGGTCCGATTAACACCGATAGATCAGGTTGAAATTCTACGCTTGTATCAACACACGAGCGGTAGTTTCGCACTTCTACTTTTCGAATTGTCACGTTGGCCGCTGGCATGACTTGACCTTATAGAGATGAGCATGCGCGAAGAGACGTTTGCAATCGTTCGATTCGAAATCTTCTAAAATATAGGTTATGCTCGCTTCGTCGAGATTGCAAAAATCCCCTGGCCGGCCAAAAATACTTGCTGAACCCATCCCCTCTTTGTGCTAACCTCGCACGTGGAATGACCGTCCAGGCGCAGCCGCCGTAGCGCTCGCCGGAGGCAGGCCGTGGGAAGAGCGGCTCGCGCGTTCGGCGCGACCCGGAAATCAAGAAATCGGGCATCAGACGTTCAATCAATTCGATCGTCCGCCGCCGGTTCAACATCCGGCACCGCGGCCAGATACTTCTCGAAGTCTTCGCGCCGGCCGGCGGCCGCTTTGCGGCGAAGAAAGTCCATCGTCAGCATCACGGCTAGCTTCTCACCCGCCGCGCTCGCCAGGAACTGGCTCAGCGTGTAGCCTTCCTTGGCCGCCAGCTCTTCGATCTGCTTTTTCAGCGAATCAGGTAATTGTATGGTGACGGTGCTCATGATGTCTTTCGGATCAATTTCAGGAATTCCCGCGGTGCAATCGCGGTCACTCCAAGCAACTCAGATCCAAGAAAATCCGCGAGGTTGTGAGTTATTATATACTGACAGCCCGCCGAAAACGCGAGTTCAAGCACCATATCATCATCGGCGTCCGACAGCAGCGGCCGCCAAAGGAAGTGTATCTCCTGCAAATAGGCCTGGCTGGCTAGATACTGCACAAAACCGAGCGCGTCCTGCGGTCCCAGCCCAGGCGGCAAATTTTCCGGCCGCGTCAGCACTTCCTGCCACTCGGCGTACAATGCCACTGAGAGGCAAATCTGGAATTCCGGCGTAGGGATGGAATTGACGATCGCAAAACTCGCGCCTCGACGGGAGCGGGCAGCCGCGACCAGGACGTTTGTATCCAGTACTACACGCATTGCGTCTGAGCCAATCTTCGGCCAATTTAGATACCGTCCCAACGCCAACGAAGTCTACCAGAATCGTAGCGCACGGAGAACGGATTCAGTCAATTTCGGCCCGGCCAAAAATACTTGCTGAATCCCCTCCCGCTTTATGTTAACCTCGCACGTGAAATGACCGTCCAGACGTAGCTGCCGGCGTCGCTCCTCACGTTGCGCTGTCGGTCGTCGGCACCGAGCGCATGCTTGCGAGTGGTTATTTCCCCGCCAAGATGGCTCAAGAAAACCTGATTAAGGCCGCCAAGATTCCCTGCACGATCGTTCGCGCAACACAGTTTTTCGAGTTCGTCAATATCCCATCGCCAACCGCGACCAGCGCCATGTAATCAAGCCGTCGATTGTCGACGTTCCCTTAATCCTCTCCCCCACCCCGCCTGCTCCTCGCCCTCCGCACTCCGAGTGCCATGCTTCACACTCCGGCGAGCAAGCAGGCCCTCCACGCATCTGCGAAAATCAGCGAAATCTGCGGCAAATTCCCCCTCTCCCTCGCTCCCATTCTCCCCCTCTAAAAATTTTCCCACGGTGGCCAAAAACAGTTAATGAACCCATGGTCACTATCTGCTAGGTTGAGCGACGACAGTGAAGGAGTTCGTCCAGCGACTTGGCTGGGACTCAACCGCGGTGTGACCCCTCCGGGCGTCACTTCGGCGGGGATGTGTCGACAAGGGTAGTTAACTGGCGGCGCAGAACGCGTCTGGTTGGTGATGCCGGCAACCTGCGATCCGCCTTCCGGAAACCCCCCTAGCGACCCCCCAGCCCCCGTGGAAGAGACCTGGCCGAGATGCTGACACGAACCGCCGGGTCGCGCGTGTACGTTCGCGCCGCGCCGTCATGACGACGGATCGGCAAGAACACGCGACGCGATATCAGGGCTTTGAGTGGGCCCACTCACCTTTTTTTATCGAAGTAAGTTGGTCGTTCAAAAATCAATTAGCGGCGGGGCTTGCCCCGCACTCCGTAGCGAGGCATCAACAAACACAAACACCCAACAACCGACACCTATTGAAAACTGCGCGGGAAATGGGCCGCCTACGAATAAACACGGAGCGGGGAGCTACGAGCAGGGAGCCAGAATTCCTGCTCCTCGCTCCCTGCTCCATGCTCCCTGCTATCATCGAAGGCGTTCTTTCGCGGCGCAGACGTCAATAATTCCGCTGCCCCCTTCGAAGGGGTCACCAACCTGAACATTCAAAATCGACCGCCGAGCAGGCTGCGCACAGCCTGCGCGCCGACATACCGATGACCATCGAATATCGTTCCAGCTCCCCGATTCAACTCGGGCGTTCAAAATTTCCACAACCCTCAACCTAATATCCGCACCGGTACGCATACCGGCAGCAGTCGCCGTAGTAGCCTTCGTGCCAGTACGTCCACGGGTAATAGCGGGACGCGCCGAACCAGCCCCAGCGATACGTCTGCACCGGAAAGCCCCAGCCATACCACGGGCTCGCCGGCCGGACGCCTGCATTCGGGCCCTGCGCGTGGTAGTTGTACGACACGTCCATCACGCCGCCGGCGCGATAGTCCGGCTCCGGCGCCCGAGGCGCCGGCGCATACCGGCCGTAATGCTGCGCCCAAGCCGCCGACTTGTCGGCGGACATCAGGCAAACAATCGCCGCAAACAGAATCGCGGCCCGGCAGACGAGCAAAACGATGGGGGACATCATCACTTGCCTCCCTGCAAGTAGGGGTTGTCAGTCGTTAGTCGTTAGTCGTTAGTGGATAGTGGATAGTGGTTAGTTGTTTCTGTCGTACTCAACGAACAACTGACAACTGACCACTGACCACTAACAACTGACAACTCACGGCCCCGGCACTGGCAGAACTTCGCCATTCGGCTGAGCGGCCGGCTGACTGTTCGGCACAACATTTTCCACAGGCCCTTCGATAATCGTTCCTTCCGGCGGCCATCCAGGTTGTGCCCCCGCGGGGCCACCATTGCCATTGAATCCGTTGAATCCGTTCGGAGAACCGTTTTCGTAGCCCCCAGCCCCCAATCCCCAACCCCCATAGTATGGTCCGTAATATGGCGGCGCGGTCACCACCTGCGGCGGTCCGTACAGGTTGCCGAAGTACGGCGCGTAACTGCCGCCGTACTTCATCTTGTAAAAATCAAGGTGATAAGGATAAGGTCGCGTGAACCAGTTCGATTGCACGTTCGGAATCTGCTGCTGAAAAAACCGGCGATCCCTGCGGAAATCGCCGTGCTTCCAGTTTTGATTCCAATCGGACGACTTGCGCTGGTACATGGGCGCGCCCTGCTGCCCGCCGCCCTGCTGCGCCGACGCAGCCGACAGGCCGACGACGCCCAGCGCCCCGGCCAACACGATGCGAAAAGTAATCGATACCGACGAGTGGCCCACGATGTGGCCTCCCTATAACTCGGCCAGTTTTGCCCCCAGCTTTCATGCTAGGCAGCAAACTCGCGGCCGGTCAAGAAAATAGGGAGCACAGGCGGATTAGGGGCCGATAGCGAGCCCGCCAAAGGCCGAGAAAGGTACGATGGTAGCGGTGATGCGGGTCGTCGTGGACGACGGGTGCCACTGGCTCTGCCAGTGCCCGCCCCGCTGACACAAAGGTCGATTCCGGTTCGAGCATCAATCCGCCTGACTGCTCCTGCTGACCATTGAACACGAATCGGATTATGGCCGCGCCTGCTTACAGCGATCAATAGGTGTCGAACTTGATGAAAGCCGTGAATCCAATCTTGCCTACGACAGGTGAAGCGAGTGCTTCAGTGCGGCATCCACTTTTTGCATCAGTGATGCGGGCAAGCGGCCGATTACCCTGCGAATATCGGAGGCCGGCTGCGTCGCGATGTTCTCACACGTGACGGCCGAGGTTACTCTCAAGCCGCTCTGCTTGCCGTCCGCCGTCGTCACATCGATGAGCACCTGCGTCGGCTCTTTGCCGGCGCGCCGCGTGTTGCTGGTCACCTGCACGAGAATCGTGTTCACGAGCCGGGCGTTATTGTGGTCGCTCTGGACCACCAGAGCCGGCCGCACTTTGCCCTGAGAAAATCTCAGAACGACGACATCGCCTCTACGCACTTTCGCCAAGGTCGGTGGGTTTGTCTCCGTACAACTCGTCGTAGATTTCCATACCGGGCGCGCCCCACCCTTCGGGATCGTCTAACCACCGCTCCGCCACAGCGCGCATTTCCTCCGCCGTCCATTCACTGTCGTCATAGATCAGCTTCTGCAGCTCCTCGCGGGCAGCGGCAGTCATCACCACCACTGGCAGTCCGTGCGCCTCCTCCAATTTCACTTCGCCATCGCGTCGAAGCTGCTCCAGCGTCTCGTCGTCGAGTGAGATTTTCGGCGTCATACCAATAGTATACCTGCAAAGTCGGGGTCTGGTCCATTTTTCGGCCAGTGGGCGCTGACTTTACCACATGGCTGTAGCCGAAAACATGGACCTGACCCCTTCGCCTTGGACTTTGCATTCCTCCGGGGCTAGCGAGAACCAGGCCGAGTTTGGCTGTGTTCACCGTGCCGAAGAACTTCGCGTTAAATCCGACCACCGCTTGACCACCGACGAGCGACCACCGGCCATGCGCCCAGCATGCCCAGCAACAATAAACCGCACGCAGCCGGCTCGGGTACATTGGCCAGAGAATCTCTCGTATCAACCAGCGAGCTGCTGACGAGCGTTCGGCCGAAGTTGGCTCGCCAAGTATCGTAACCGGGCTGCGTGCCATCCGTCTTGCGCCACACGACGTAGTCAGCCGCGTCGACTGTGTCGTCGCCATTGAAGTCGCTAGGCAAGCTAAGGATAGCCAAGCCGACAATGCTTGCACTCGAAGTTTCGACTATAGTCAAAACATCTGAGCCATCAACATTGGCTCGCTTGATTTGATTCAACCCAAAACTGGGATTCGTTGCCCAGTAAATATGCCCAGCTCCATCCACAGCGATTTCGCGGACGCTTGACTGTTCAGTCACAATATCTTGCATACCAGAACCGTCGAAATTTGAAGACCGAATGAGCCTCAAACTTGCGTCAAACCAAAACATCTTTCCGCTCGCCGAATTGTCTTGGCTCGCAGGATGCCGCGGAGCGTGCTAACCTTTAGCGGGCGATTGCCGTGCAATGGGACAGACGTTCGCAGCTCCCCCCTTCGTAAGAAAGTGATGGCTTCCCCGCACACGGAGCAGCTGAAATCCTTCTTGCTGAAGGAATCGAACCATCTCTTGGCCGGTAACACGTGGTAACTTAGCGCATATCCAGCAACGGCGTAGCGAGCAAAACCCTCTCCCGGTCCCTCACCGGGACCGGGCGAGGGTTGACCGTCCGCTACACTCAAAATGGAAATGCTCTAGCCACGGGCCAAGTCCGCAAGATCAAGATCAATCGTTCTCAAAGACGGCTGCGAAATACGACTCAGCGCATCATCCAGCCCGAATGTTTCGATGTACCCGCGAATCGCCACTCGCAGATCGTCGATGGCGGCTTCTTCTGTTTCACCTTCGCCATAGGCCGGAATATCCGGCAAGCGTGCGGTGAATCCGCCCTGCTCGCTGTCGGGAATGATCTCGATCGTGAGAGTCATCGCGTCGGCCTCCTTACCGGCGATTATACCACTGCGGCGATCGTCCGTCTCGCCCGACTACTTCCGGCCCAGAATGGGCCGGCTATGTAGCTACTCTACGTCCTCAAGCCGTTCGAGCAGCTCGTGCGGGTCTTCCATGCTCTCGGCCATCTTGTTGAGCGCCTCGGTTTCGATTTGACGGACGCGCTCGCGGGTCAGGCCGAGCTGCTCGCCGATTTCTTTGAGCGTCCGCGGCTCGTGGCTGTCGAGGCCGAACCGCATCCGCAGCACCGTGGCCTCGCGCTGGTCCATGGTCGTGAGCATGTCCATGACGTGGTGGAGGCAATCGCTTTCGACGAGCGCATCATCGGGCGTAAGCTGCCGCTCGTCCATCACCATGTCGCCCAGCGTCCAGCCGGCCTCGCTCTGGTCGGTTTGCGGCGTGGCGTTGTAGATCTTGATCGCCTTCTTGATGATCGGCAACTTCTTTTTCGGCAGGCCCAGGACGCGGGCCACTTCTTCCGGCGTCGGCGATCGGCCCAACTCCTCGGTCAACCGCGCATTGGCCCGCCGCCACTTCGACAGGAGCTCGACCATATACGCCGGGATGCGAATCGTCTTGCCCGTGTTGATGAGGGCCCGCTTGATCGACTGCTTGATCCAGTAGCTGGCGTACGTGCTGAACCGCGTACCCATCGCGGGGTCGAACCCCTCAACCGCCCGCAGCAGTCCGAGGTTGCCTTCCTCGATGAGATCCTGCAGGCCGAGCCCCTTGCCCGAGTAGCCGCGAGCGATGTTCACCACGAGCCGCAGATTGGCGCGGACCATGCGGTCGCGGGCCTGCGTGTCGCCCTGGCCGATGCTCGTGGCCAACTCGCGTTCTTCCTGCGCGCTCAAGAGCGCCGTCTCGTTGATTTCGCGGAGATAAGTTTCGAGCGGGGTTTGCACCGCGCCGCCCGTCTTGCGCTTCTTCTGGGACGTGGAAGTGGCCATCGGAGCTTGGTACGAGCTGGAGGGAGGGTTGTTCAGGATGGAGAGACAGCCTTACATAGCCGGCCCGTCTCGGGCCGTTAATAACTAACGCGGTTGCACGGGCGCAGGATCGGCGCGCCACGGCAACCACGGCCAGGATGGCCGGGCTATGTAGTTGCCCGCAAAGACTATCGACTCGGCAATGTCGCTGCCTGCACGAGAGCCGCGATTCGTCACCGTGCAGGGAATGTGCCCCACATTCGGGCGGTAACAAA
>JBIOWO010000120.1:0-7536 GCA_044868555.1 Lacipirellulaceae bacterium
CCAGATTATTTTGCTCGATTTGAACATGCCGCGCATGGACGGACGGCAGTTACTTGTAGAGTTGAAGCAGGATGAGCAACTGAAGGTCATCCCGATCGTAATTCTCACCACGTCGGAAGCCGAAGACGACGTGTGCGACGCCTACCGTAATCACGCCAGCGCCTATATGACCAAACCGATGGACCTTCAGGAGTTCGCCCGCCAGACGAAGTGCTTCGCGGAGTTCTGGCTGAGCAACGTGGCGATCTTGCCACCAACATGTGATCGCGGATTAACTCAACCAATCCTTTCGCAATTCCGCCGCTGAATTCCAGAAGATGTTGTTGATGACCACCTGAATCCATATCGGTCGTATGACGGCGCGTCTGACGAAACGCACAAACTTATTGCACGGACATTCGTCGAAAGGTGAACGGCGCCAGCATTCCCAAGATCAGCATCACCGAGCTCGTCGGCTCAGGGACGGGGGCAGTCGCAGCGGCCGTGGCAGCCGCGCCGGCGCCGGCGGCTTCGCCGAAGTGCGTCCGCCAGAAGTCGTAGTCCGCCTGGCCGACGACCCCCATGCCGTTGGGATCGCGGTTGTTGAGAGTCGCGGCGCCGATGTTCTCTCGCCATACGACGTAATCAGCCGCGTCGACAAATCCATTCGAATTGTAGTCCCCGGCGAGGCCCGCCAGTCGCAGAAGGATTTGGCCGGGCGTGCCGTAGTCGACGGTGTAGCCCGCCGTGACCGTGTCGAACGTATCGGTGAGAACACCGGAATACTGGGCGACGAGCCAACTGCTTCCCGTTGTGGCGTTCAGCACCGCGACGTCAAGGAATTGATTGGCCCCAAGATCCAAGTCCTCGACGACGAGTTTGTCGGCCGTGGCGCCGTCGAGCTGCACGGCAAAGCGCGAGGCGGCGCGAAATGTGACGTCATCCGTCACGGTGAACACGCCAATGCTTTCACCGGGGGCGAGCGTGCCATCCACCAAAATTGGGGCATCGATCGTGCCGGTACCGCCGAGCATGCCGCCGGGGCCGACGGTGTACGAACCGCCGCCCGTCGGCGCGCCGTTCACGAGCAGCGTTCCCTGGTTGATCGTCGTCGCGCCTGTGTAGTTGTTTGCCGCCGCAAGCGTGGCGGTGCCGCTCGTGCTCTTCACGAGGCCGACACTTCCGCTCAGCTTCGCTTCGGCCAGGCCACTCTCGACTTGAAAGTCAGCGGCGCTAATCAGCATCGCGGCAACGGTTCCGGTGATCGTCCCGCTGGAGAGCTTCGCGGCGCCGACCGTTTCCGTAAAGCTTTGCAAGTCGAAGGTTCCACCGGTCACTTCCAACGCCGCAGCGTCTGCCAACCTCTCAGAAGTGCCGATTCGCCACGTGCCTGCCGCGACACGGTTGGTGCCGGTGAAGCTCGATTCAACGGCGTGCTCCCACAGCCACGTGCCGGGACCGGTCTTGGTGAGCGTCGTGCCGCCCGGATTGGTCGACGTGACCTGCAGCATGTGGTTCGCGGACGCCGAGGTGAACGTGAGTGTGCCGTCCGTTACGTCGATCGTGTGGGCGGCGCTCGTAAAGTCGAAGGCCTTGTTGGTGAAATTATTCGTGTTGACGGTGGCGCTGGGACCGTTGACGTTGGTTACCGACGATGTGCCACTACTGGTGATGTTGCGCGACAGCAGCACGCGGCTGCCGACGGCCGACGTCGCGCCGGTTGTATTCAGGCGGACGCGGCCGTCCTGGAGGACCAGGTCGGCGGCGCCGTCCGACCAGCCGGTGATGCTCAGTTTGCCGGGAATATTGGGCGCGGCGGCGTTGTTGCCGTTGAGCGCGATGGCGGGTCCGCTCGTGGACGTAGCGGTGATGGAATTGACGACAAAGTCCGCTTCATTTCCGACACTAAAGTTGGCGTTCGCGCCGGAGACCGTGACGTTCCGTACTTTTTCTTGTTTTCCGTCAGAAGCGTTCATCGAAGTGTTGAAATCGATGATGCCAGAAACAACCAGATCAACGTTGTCCGGGATCTGCTCGTTCGCCATGCCGCCACGGAGCCGTAGCGCGCCACCGTTATTGATTGTCAGCGTGCCAGCGAACGCGTTTGGATTCGATCCATCCGCGTTATCTAGCTGGAGGAATCTTATTGCGCTTGAGGTGCTATTGCCTGCCAACGTGAAGCCGTTGTCACCAAGGATCGGGGCGGAGATCGTGACGGTGCCGCTGCTGGTCAGGTTCACCGTGATCGTGGGACTCGTGCCGGCCAGGTGCAGTGTGCCGCCGGTCGAGCCGATCGTGTAGGCGTTCGTCAGAAACCGGAGCGCGTTGGCGTACACGTCGCCGCCGATATTGACGGTGCCGGCCGTGCCCATGAACACGGCTTCGTCACTGTTGACGGGCTGCGTGTTGGGCCAGGCGCCGGTGGCCGCCGTGCCAGTCGAGCTGGTCGTCCAACTGTTGGTGAGCCACACAACGGGCGAGGTCGCGCTGCCGATGCCCGCGGTTGCGCTGTTCGTGTCCCAATAGTAGGTCGATGCATCGGCGGCGGCAACCAGCATGCCGAGACCGATTGCGCACGAGGCGAGCGTCCAACGGCTTGTGGTGTTTCCACTCATCGTGAATTGGCATCGGAGCACTACGCGCGACTTAAAGACCTGCTTAAGCCAAGGGCGAGGACCACGCTTAATAGCATTAGCGCTGTGGCGGGCTCTGGCACCGAAGCGCTGGTCGCCGCAGCGGGCGAGTTGCTGTTGCCGAAATTAGCTCGCCACTGGTCGTACTGGCGGTTGTCGATCGGCAGGCCGAGTGGATCGTTGGCCAGCGGCGATTGTGACGACAGGCCTTTGCGCCACATAACATAATCAGCGGCATCCACTGTGCCATCATTGTTGTAGTCGCCGGGGAGCGACGTGGAAATGCGCTTCACGTCGCCGCCAGCAAACATGGCGTATAGCTCGCCGTCTTCGCCCTGAGAAACGCTCAGCAAGTCACCGCTGCCGTCTGCGGCAATGCCGAAGCCGGGAAGATAATTGAACTCGCGCACCGTTTTGTACATGGCGACTTCGTTGGGGTCGAAATAGAACAAACGCCCTCCGCGGGAGGTCGGCGTGTAGTCGATCATGTTTGCGCGGACCATAAACTGGTAACCGCCGAACACGTACATTCCCTGCAGCTCCGGGATCATTGTGCCGCGATAGACAAAGCCGCCGGTGGCGGAGGTGGTATCGCCCCACTGGTCGCCAAAGATGCCGTCGTTGAGATAGTCCTGGCCAGGGCGATCCCAGAATTGCCCGCCGCTGATCGATTGCGTGCCCAGTCGCGCGAGCGGCAGCGCCATTTGCGTCGGATCGGAAAGGGACGGATCCAAATCGAACTGGGCGAAAACGCCGGGGCTAGTCTGCTTGAGGTACGGCAAGTTCCCAGTGTTTAGTGGCCGGCCATTGGCCGCGTCGGAGGCGATGTCGCCCTCACGGTAGGGCCAGGCGTAGTTTTTCCCGGCCTCGACGCGGACGATTTCTTCCCGCACGTGCGAACCGACGTCGGCGACGTAGGGAGCATCGCCAGGGATGGCATTCTTATCGAAACTTAGCTTCCACGGATTACGGAATCCAATTGCGTATAACTCGGGAAGCGGCGGGACCGGCGTCTGCGACCCGACTGGCCCGATCGGGGTGAAGAAAATGTTCTGCGGATTGCCGACAAATGGGTTGCTGTTCGGAATGAAATACCGCGTCTCGCCGGCGAACATTTTGGCGGTTGAATCGGACGGCGTGGGCCGCGGCGAGCCATCGCCGTTGGTGACGTAGGGGTCGATGCGAATCACTTTGCCGAGAGCATTTGTGAAGTCCTGGCCGTTGCTGATATAGGGCACGTCGGTAGCAGTTCCCGTCGGGTTTCGGCCGGTGAAACCATCGGTGTTACTTGAAGTCCCGCTTGTAGAGCCACCGTTGCCGTTTCCGCCGCCGTCGCCGGTAGTGAGGTACAGATAACCATCGGGACCAAATTTCAAGCCACCGCCATTATGGGTGTTGGATGACGGCCCGCCGTAGCTCAACACCACGCGGGACGGGATCGTCGTATTCACGGCCGTGCCGGCTGCATTCGCCGTCCACTCGCGCAAAACGCCAACCTGGCTTGGGTTCGCGACTTCCGGATGCGCATACATGATGTTGCCAGCGCCAGGGCCCGTTTCCACTTCGAACGTGTACAGCTTCCGGTAGCCGGGCTTCGTGTCGTCGTTGAAGTTCGGACTGAACGTGATGCCCTGCAGGCCAAACCCAGTGATTGGCACGCTGGTGCTGGCGAAGGTGAGAAACGGAGTTGCGGAAACCGTCTTGGCCACAGGATCGACCACGCGGACGCTCGCCGTGTTGGCGACGTACGTTCCCACGTAGAGCTTGCTGTCGCCAGGAATCGTCGCGGCATCGATGGGGATAAATCCGGCGAGGTTTACGATTGGCTCGAGCTTGATCTGCACGTTTCCGGGATCATTGACAACGGCGGTTAACGGTGTGGCCCAGGCTGGCGATGGGACCAAGAAGGCCGACAACGCCAGCAGGACCGCCCGGAGGCGCGACCAGTGCATGCCATGATCGGACGAAGTACCACTGCTGATTTCCGCACCGCGATCCAGCATTGAAATACTCGCCTTCCCGTCCTTACTCATTGCTTGCCGCTTCACTGTTCGCATCAAGCCCTCCACAGAGTCCGAGTCTTAAGACGCAATCGCCGCTGCCCCGTGGGGCGTGGCGTGCGGAGAGCACGCGGCCCCCAACGGCGATTGCGATTGGGCTACGCTCGCCGCAGGCTGAGACCGAGCATTGCACAGCCAACGAGTACGAGCATGACGGCCGTTGGCTCCGGCACTGCGCCAGCGCCCACGCCGGCGCCGCTGCCACTTCCCGACGTGTTCCCGAACCGCTGCCGCCAGAAGTTGTAGTCACCCGGGTCCTGCACACCGGGCGTCGGATCGTTCATCAGCGGACCGCCGTTGCGCCACAACACGTAGTCTGCCGTGTCGACCGTGCCGTTATTGTTGTAGTCACCGGGCACGCCGGCGGCGGTGAAATTCAGCACGAGGCTTGTCGGATTCACCTGCAGGCTGAACCCGGTGCTTTCTCCGGAGAGCGCCAGGCCACCGGTAATGCTCGCAGCCGTAAGCACGGTAAACGAGTTGCCGCTCGCCGGCATGAAGCCATTAATCAGGTCGATATCGAGCGTACCTGCCAGGCTTGCCACACCAGTGACGGCCAACACGTCGAACAGGCCTGCCCCGGTGCCACCGATCTCTATCGCGAGCTTGCCGGACGCGTCTTGAGCATAGCCGCCATTGACCGTCAGTGTCCCGGCGCTGGCGCCGGGAGCGAGCGTGCCGCCGACGACATTGATGTCGACCGGATCGGCCACGGAGCCAATCGTGCCGGTGCCGCCCAAAGTGCCGCCCGCGTTCACCGTGTAGTTGCCAACGGGATGCGTGGTCGTCGCGCTCATCATGTGGGTGCCATTGACCAGCAGCTTGCCTCCATTCACCGTCGTCGTGCCGGAGTACGTGTTGGGACCGCTGAAAGTCTGCGTGTTTGCGCCAACCTTAATAACCTTAACTATGTCGGGAGTAGCAGCGACCTGGTTGTCCTGCACGATCCCGCGGAACTCGGCGTTCTGACTGGCACCACCGATCTGATAGGTCATCGGTGGATTGGTCGCAACGCCGCAGCCCGCAATGCATGCTTCTAACCGAGGATAGAAAAATGTACCGGGATTAGCGGGGTCTTCCATGCCGCCGACGCTTTCCACGCCGCCGAGTTCGACAATCGCGATCGGGTTCAACGGGTCCGTAATCGCATCTCCATCGTTCCCGCGCTTGCCGACCCAGGATCCAACGTTGGCCAACTCCAAAATGCCGTTGGGAATGTCGCTTGCAAAGTTCGCCACACTCGAGCGAAAGCGAACCGCGATGTTGCCCTCCATAACGAATCGGCCGGTAAATCCGGCATTGGTGACGTTGGGAAAGTTGACCGGGTCGTGGATAAAGTCATATCCATCGGGGTTCGGATTCACCGACTTGCGGAATCGC
Organism: Lacipirellulaceae bacterium; assembly: GCA_044868555.1. Taxonomy (GTDB): domain Bacteria; phylum Planctomycetota; class Planctomycetia; order Pirellulales; family Lacipirellulaceae; genus JABDGM01. The sequence continues at coordinate 6,053 of JBIOWO010000120.1, forward strand.
AACGTCCCATTACCGGTGAAGCTGCCCTGGAGATTATACGAACGGGAAGCCGGACTGAGATTGTCGATCACATTGTCCCCCACGATGTGGAAATCGGCACCGATCTGGTTTGTCGTCCCCGGAGCTGCAGAGTTACCGAGCAGCGTACTGTTGGTCATGGTGACCTTGCCAAAGCCGCGAGTACCTGCCCGCCCGAATACACCGCTATTGCCGGCGATATCCACCGTTCCTGCATTGATGCGGAACTCACCCGTAAACGACGGGCTTTGCATCGTGCGGTCGTTTGGCGTTGTGGTGTACAGGTTGAGCCTGCCCGAACCGGACTTGGTAACCGTGCCGGAACCGGCAAGGCCCAAGGTCGTCGCCGCAGCCGCGGTCATCGTCCAAGTCGACGTATTGGTTTGAGTATCAATCGTCGCCCCTCCCGCACCGATATTTACCGCGATGCCTGGCTGCACCAACGTATTGGTGAAACCTGCCTGTAACGTGCCTCCATCCACGTTGATCGTCTTGGCACCGAGCAACGCATCGGCGGTGATGGCGGCAAAGGTCAGCCGCCCACCATTGTTCACGTTGATCGTGGCTGTATTCGTGTCTCCTGGGGCAAGCTCCACCAAGTAGGTTGGCGCGAGCACTCCGCCACTGCCGATCGTCAGGGCACCGTTGTTAATGGCAACACCTCCGACGACCGGCACGGCGGCCGAAACGGTCGCCGTGCCGGCGTTGTTGATTACCGCACGGTCGGCAGTCGCCGGTACGCCGGCGGCCGTCCAGTTCGTGCCGGTATTCCAATCGCCGGCCGCCACATTGAAGGTCTTATCGGTGAGCACCACGTTGAGCGTGTCGGGTCCGGCAATGGCATTAACGAGGATTTGGACTTCGGTCTGTACGTTATCGTAAATTCGCACCTCATTCAGCGAGCCGGTTAGAAACGCCGGCAGATCGCCTCCTGGCGGCGTTGAAGTGCCGCTGCCCAAACGGTGAGAAGTCGAGACAGCGCCCAGAATGTTGAGGATATCGGGCGTGGCGGCGGCCGTCGCGATCAACCCTCCGTCACGATAGAGCCGCAATTGGTTGCCCGTGTTGTCAAAGACGGCAGTATATAAAGTCTGTGCGCCGGAGTTGCCAGTGCCTGTGGCCATCGGACCGATTTCTCCCAGGCCGTCGTCGAAACGTAGTCGCTGATTGCTGACCGCGACGGGAGCTGTAGTCGGGGTATTCGGCGTCGCCAACGGAGTGAGGTAAAGATAGGTGCCCGCATCATTGGAAAAGTCAAAGATGCGGGAGCCGACGGCCGTAGTCGGAGCATAGGTCCCCCAGACCTCGATGGTGACGTTGGAATCGACGGCCGTGGGTAAAGGCGTAGTCGCCATATCGAGGTAGTCGTTGACACCGTCGAGCACCACCTGCCCGCCGCTGAAGCCGGCGCCACCGTTGACCGTCCAATTCGCTGAGCCGACGGAGTCGTTGGCGTTGCCGGTGAA
>JBIOWO010000121.1:0-15989 GCA_044868555.1 Lacipirellulaceae bacterium
AGCCAGGCGACGTAGGCCAGAATGAACGAAAAGATGGCGGCGGTCGCGATCAGGATGTTGGAATAGAGATTCATGATGTTGGCCGCCGGGATGGATGGCACGTGCAATGTCGGGGCGTGTTGGCGCGTGGTGAAAGTACCTAAAACTTTCACAGCCAGCAACAGGGACTATCTGACCGGCGAGGCGTGCTGTCGTAGGTTGTGCAAAATGGGTGCCAAAGTGAAGCGGCGGGCGGCGAGCGCGGGAGGGGGGAGGGAGGAGTGTGGAAGGCGGCGGGTTGGATACAATTGGGTGGGGAATCGTCGAATGAAACGATCGGCCGCTGGCGAGACGTAACATGGGTTGCCTCAAGGGAAGGCGGATTCGGAAGGCGAAGCCGGGCGAGTTTCGCTGTAAGGATTGCGGCGTTGTGGCGGCAAAGAAGAAGAAGCTCTGCCGGCCGAAGAAGGTGAAGAAGTAGTGGAAGGGTTGAGAGTCTAGGGTTGAGAGTTGAGGGCCCGGCACCCTCACCGGCTGGGGAGTTGAGGGTTGAGGGTTGAGGGTTGAGGGTTGAGAGCCCAGAACCCTCACCCGCTCGAATACTCGCGACCTCTCCCGAAGGGAGAGGTGAAGATGCGCCCTCTCCCGCTCGCGACCAATGCTGCGCATCGGTGCCCGTCGCGACTTCTCCGCCGGGAAGAGCCCTCACCCTACCCTCTCCCGAGGGGAGAGGGGAATAATCAGACTCGGAGGAAGATTTTTTTGCGGTACATGATGTATAGCAGCAGCCATTCGATGAAGACGACCGACGTGGCGAGGAGGAGGGGGCGGTAGTCGCCGGTGTGCTTCAGGGCGCCGTCGAAAAAGAAGCGGGCGGTGTGGGCGTAGTCGATGATGCCTCCGGAGGCGGTCATGTAGATGAAGATCGAGTTGGCGCCGATGACGGTGAAAATAATCGACCAGCGACGCAGGCGCCAGACGTCGATGATGAGGTAGAACAAGGACAGGAAGAGCAGGCTCCAGCCGGCGCAGTGCAAGACGAACGAGCTGGACCAGAGGTTCTTGTTGATGGGAAATCGCCACCAGTTGTTTGTGTCCGGGAAGTCGTAGTTCCAGAGCCAGGCCAGGCCGAGGCAGATCGCGCCGGCGAGGATCATGAATAGCGTTTTGATGTGGCCGCCCCAGCGGGCGCTCTTGAGCACGTTGCCGGTGAGGACGCCGGCCAGGCAGGTGGCGATGGCGGGGACGACGCCGAGGAGTCCTTCGGGGTCTCGATCGCCTTTGTAGAGTCGGCCGGGGATGAGGGAGCGATCGATCCAGTCGGTGAGCGTGTGGCCGGGGGCGAGGTCGCCTGGCCCGAAGCCGGGGACGGGGATGAACTTGAGCGCGGCCCAGTAGGCGATGAGGATTCCGACGGCGGCGAGGAATTGGCCGCGCGGGTTCGTGTTGAGGACGATCAATCCGGCGAACAGGTAGGCCAGGCCGATGCGGCCGAGGACGCTGGGGAGCCGCGTGTTGGGCCAGTCGAAATCCAACAGTCCGTTGTAGATCATGCCCAACACGACGAGCACGAGGCCGCGGATGATGACGTGTCGGTAGAGCTGAGCCTTGGTGTCGCCGCGAGCCGTGCGCTTTTCGAACGAGAACGGCATGGAGACGCCGGCCGAGAACAGGAACAACGGGAAGATCAGGTCGTAGAAGGTGAAGCCGTCCCACTCAGGGTGGTCGAGTTGGCCGGAGAGCCAGACGAGCCAGGCCCAGCCGGTGAGCTTGGCGGCGGCGTGGGCGATTCCTTCGCCGCCGATGATCCAGAACATGTCGAAGCCGCGGAGGGCGTCGAGGCTGGTGAGGCGATCGTTGTTGGAAGGGGGCGCGGGAGGTTGTGGGGAGTCCGCCATGTTGGTCTCGCGCAGGGTGGGAGAGCTAAACCGTCCTTCGGCAAGCTCAGGACTGGCCAAGCGATGTTGGGCGCCGGCGGACAGATTATCGCTTGGCGTCGGTCGTGGCGGAAGGCGAGTCGATACGCGTTTGAGGCAACCTTGACGGGGAATTTCGTCAGGGGTGGGCGACGACCATCCAGGTGTTGCCGAGAGTTTGCTTCTCGACGAACACGATCATGCTGAAGTTTGGACCGCCTTGGACGGCGAGGCTGTCGCCGACGAACATCTCGATGCCGCTGAGTGGGCCGCCGGCGTCGAGGTGAAATACTTTCTCCGTGCCATCGAGCGTAACGAACTGTTCAATTCGGCGGCCGGCGCTTTTGGTAAGGGGCCGCTCGACCGCGCGGATGCCGGCGATCGTACCGGAGCCCGGGTTCCAGTCGACGAGAAGCTGGCCGTCGAAGATACCGAAGTCGGTGGTGGGTTGCATGGGAGGGTCCAGGATTTAGGGTCTAGGGATTTTGAGTGTGCAGTTACGACGTTAGCACAGTGGCTGGCTGGTTGCAGCAACTATTTTTGGCCACGTCGCGAAGACACGGTGCGCTAAGCCGCCCTTCGGCAGGCTCAGGACTGGAGGGCAAGCGGCGGTTTGGCGTCAGGCGAAGGATTGCCAGTTGTTGTTGAGGGTCAGGGCGTTGTCGACGGCTGCCGTGTTGCGGAGTCGGAGTCCGAAGTTGTAGCCGCTCACGGATAGCCCGCCGCGGGAGATCAGCACGTCCTTCGTGGTCTCCGAGGTCGCGATAAGTCGCTCGGGCAGCACGAGGCGGACCTGGTAGTCGCCCGTTTCGCGGAACTGGGTGAAGCGATAGCGGCCGTCGCGGCCAGTGACGGTGGTGGCGATCACTTCGCCCTCGTCGTTGAGGAGCTCGACGGTGATGCCGGGGATGCCGACTTCGCGGCGGTCGGCGCGGCCGTTGCCATTCGCGTCGAGGAACACCTGGCCAGTGAGCTCGGCCTTCATGAAGAAGACGTTGCTCTGCAAGTTGGAAGTCGTCGTGTTGCGCTGAATGATGCTGGAGAGCGTCGTCCGTTCGAGCTGGGCCAGTTGCGTGCCGGAGAAAGCGCGCTGGTACCATAGGCGGTCGCCGTCGCGGAGTCGCTCGAACTGGTCGGCGACGATGGCGCGGATCGTTTTGCCGACGGATGCACCGGCGACGTGATCCTCGGCCAGTCCGCCGACCCAGAGGTCGATGTTGTCGACGGTACCGTAAAGCGCTTCAAGCGTTTGCTGGACTTCGACGTCGGAGGAGATTTCGGCGAAGCTGGTGACGCGCGCGAGACCGTACGCTTCGCGGACGCTGTTGTAATCGGCCAATCCGTGGTCGCGTCCGCGCTGGATGTTGAGCGACGCGAGATCGAACCCGCCCGCTCCCGGCGGCCCGAAGAGGAAGTTGCGGAGCGAGTCGACGATCTGGTTGTCGAGCTCCTCGGCGTTGGTCGAGGCGGCGTACTTGAGGATGCTGTCGATGCCGGTCTCGCGGACGAGATCGGGATTGTTGAAGGCTTCGCTGAGCGCGACTTCGTCGTGAACGGCGCGGCCGTCGTTGCCGAAGAATTCGACGTCGTCGTTGATCAGGCTGTGCAGCCGGAAGGCGGCGGTGGAGAATTCGTTGGCGATGCTGGGATCGACGGTGGGGTCGTAGCCACGGTAGCGGCTGAGGGCGCCGGAGCCCAGGAGCGCGGGCAGGAACTCTTTGTAGGAAATGACCTGGATTTCGGCGCCGACAATGGCGCGGGCCCGCTGGTAGATTTGCTCGTCGGAGAGCCGGGGATTTTCGCGGGCGATCTTTGCGGCCCACCAGTTGTGCTCGCGGATAAAGAGGGCGTGCATCGAGGAGAGCTCGACGTTTTCGTTGGCTCGGACGTCGCCGGCGACGAAATTGCCTTCCTCGTCGGTGGGCGGCAGGCCCCCGTCGCTGGTGCGCAATTGGCCGCCGACAAACGTGCGGAGGCTGTCGGCCGTGGCCTGGTCGGAGCCGTAGATCATTGAGGCATCGATCCAGGCCGTGATCTGGTTGATCTGTTCGCGGGGATTGTCGGCGTCGGTGCCGGTGGCGGCGTCGAAGCGGGACCGGTTGAGGCGAATCACGTCGCCGCCCGAGCCGTCCGGGTCGAAGAATTCGTCGCCAGTGGGCACTGCGACGTTGAATGCTTCGCGGCCGGTCTCGGGCGGCTCGGTGAGGTCGATGTCGTGGTCGAGAAACTGGCCCCAGATGTAAATGAAGGCGGAGAGCTGGCGATCGTTGGGTGTGTCTTCCTCGCCATGGGCGACGATGGCGTTTGAAATTTCGCGGGCGGAGGGGCGGTCTTTGCCGGCCGGGGCGCTGATGTCGTCGGCGTAGTCGTCCTCGGCGACGCGGAGGAGCTGTTCGCCCGTGCTGCCCCACTCGGGATTGGCCAGGTTGTTGCCGGTGCCGTCGACGGAACGCACGGCAACGATCGATTGCGACGGCGCGGGCGCCGGCCTGTGGCGGCCGAACGTGTTGGTGGTCGTAGGAACCGCGGGGAGGATGGCGGGCTGAGTGGTGGTGTCGACGTCGGCGGGATGGAGGATTGGTGGTGCGACGGCATTGGTAGCGTCGGCGGCCATCAGGTTGCGAGATTCGAGGTGCTCGAGCGACAGATTCGGGCGCGCATTGTGAGCGCGACCCTGGCGGGTACGGCGAGTCATGGTCTTCTCCTGGCCCTGGAAAGCAATGCGGCGATTTGGCGGGCGCGTTCAGGCGCCGGCGAACGCCACTGCTTTCACGATCTTCCGCAAGAAGGTCAAATCCCTGTCGGTCCGCGCCGCGGAAAGGCGAGGCCGACGACCGCCATGAAGGGCAACAAGTTCGCTCCGTCGATTGCGCCAGTTAAGGTTTTCCCTCCAGCGTGGCGCAATGAGATGAAAGACAGGGGACACTCGTAAGGAGCTACGAATTGGATAAGGTCGGTTCGGACTGCGCGGTGGAGAGTATTCCCGGTCGGCCGATAATTTTGGGAAACGTTAGTCGCACTCTGCTGGCGCGCGCCCCTCTACCCTTGTAGACCGATATTGGGGACAGAGTGTCACGCGCGCAGTGCAAGAAATGCGCGAACGTTGCCAATATGCCTGACGCGACATTGTGACGGGAGCGTAGGTCAAGAGCAAAACCCTAAGCCATTGCGCTGCACATGCGTCTGGGCGACGGGGCACTCCCGCATCTGTTAGCGCGTGGGGCGGGCCATGGCGAGGGCGTTGCCGGCCCAGGGTGCGAGAAGGGCGGCCAGGAGAAAAATCATGAAGAGCGGCCCGGCGAAAGCGGCTTCCGGCGTCATGCTCATGCCCGCGAGGCTGGCGACGGCGGCGATACAAAGAACGGCGACGTAACCGGTCATTGCACTTCGGGGCCAACCGGATTCGGCGTGGAAGATGGCTGCGACTGGAATCACGATCAGGGCCGACATGATCGCCAGCACGAGGCCGCGTTCATCGCCTGCGGGTCCGAGCCACCACCAGATAATTCCGGCGAAGATGCCGAGGATGCACGCGGCGACACAATTGGAGGCCGTGATTTCTTCGCGCGACAGAGCGTAACGGCCGAAGCGATCCAGGCGGAGCATCAGATTGAACAGCGGGTTCGCGGTCCACGTGAGATAGACGAATACGACGTAAGCGATAATAACGGGCCACAGGTAGGGAGCTAGCTCCGGATTCAGCCGGGCCACGCCACGGAGCATGCGGAAGCCAACCCACAGGCCGATGATGAGGCCCCATTGGGCGCGGGAGGAGAGTCGGCTCGTAAACAGGAAGAATTTGAGCATCCAGCGGTAGATAAAGTTACGGGCCTTCATGGCGCTGAGAAGTCCGGAGCGGGCCCATTCGTTGGTTGGGTCGAGGCGGAGCGCTTCGCGGAAGGATTCCATGGCTTCGCGATGGCGCCCGGCGGAGAGTTGGGCCCAGCCGTTGTTGGCGTGGGCGGCCGAGTTTTCGGGTGCCCGCTGCAGCAGGCTCTCGACGGTCTGGTCGGCGGCGGCCGTCTGTCCCAGATTTCTCAAGGCGACGGCGCGGATGTTTGTGCAGCCGACGTGCTCGGGGTCGAACTTGAGTCCTTCGTTGGCGGCATCGAGGGCGTCCTGCCAACGTTTGTTTTGCAAGTGGATGCTGGCCAACGCGGAGTATTGATCGGCTTCGGCCGGGTTGAGGCGAATCGCCTCCTTGATCGCCTGCTCGGCTTCCTTGAGGCGGCGGCGTTCGATGAGGACGGCCGCCAACGCGTGATGCGGGAATGCTTGATCGGGGGCGAGGTGAACGCCCGCTTTTGCTTCGCGCTCGGCTTCGTCGAACCGCTTGAGTTCAACGAGCGCGATTCCGAGGTAGGCGTGGGCGACCCCGTTTTGGGGATCGGCGGCCAGTTCCTGACGAAATTCTGCTTTGGCCTCTGCGTACTTTTTCTGCTGCAGCAGCAGCATACCACGGATCAAATGGACGGCCGCGTGTTCGTTCATTTCATGCCCAGGTACTTGAGGATGTCGTCGTAGACGCCGCCTTGGTTGGCGTAGAGGGCGTGATTGCGGGCGGTGGCGAACCACTCGTCGGTGGAGGGGCGGACGCGCTTGGCCGCGGCGACGAGGTCTTTCGTGGAGATCGGCAGCGGCCGGCCCGATTTCATGGCCTCGGTCAATTTTGCTTCCACGGCGCTGTCGACGACGGCCTTCAGATCGGCACCGGAAAAGTTGTGCGCCTTGCGAGCGACGTGAACGTAATCGATGTCCAGGATTGGTTTGCCGCGGCATAGGATGCGGAGGATTTCGGCGCAGGCCGGCTCATCGGGCGGCGGGATGAACAGCACCTGATCGAATCGACCGGGGCGGCGGAAGGCCGAGTCGAGGTGCCACGGGGCGTTGGTCGCGCCGAGGACGAGCACGCCGTCGTTGGACGACTTAGCACCGTCCAGCTCGGAGAGAAACTGGTTGATCAGGTGTCGGCCGGCGCTTTGACGCATGTCGGACCGGCTGGCGCCGAGGGCGTCGACTTCGTCGAAGAACAGGACGCAGGGCGTGCTCCGGCGGGCCGTTTCGAAGACTTCGTGCAGATTGCGCTCGCTGTTGCCGAGCCACATTTCCAGCACGTCGTTGATGCCGATGCACAGAAATCGGGAGTCGATTTCGCCGGCGGTGGCGCGGGCGAGGAGCGTTTTGCCGCAACCGGGCGGACCGTACATGAGGATTCCGCCGCCGGTGCTCTTGCCGTAGGCCTTGTAGATTTCGGCGTGCTCGAGCGGATAGATGATCTTAAGGCGGATTTGTTCTTTGACGGCGTCCATGCCGCCGACATTCGAAAAATTGATGTCGGGGCGGTCGAGCTCGAATTGGGGTGGACGCTCGTTGGGGTCGCCCCCGATGCGGACGCGGCCATCGACGACGTCCGAGTCCTCGTCGATGGCGCCGATGCCGAGCAACTCGGCGAAGTCGGCATCAGCAACGGCAGAGTCCGCGTCGACGGCGGCTCGATACTGGCCCACGGCCGACGAGACTTCACCAGCGCGAAACAACAACCGAGCGTGGAGCAAGAGGGCTGCGGCGGGCGGTCGCCGCCGGCCGATCAAATCTTCGACGATCACCAGGGCATGTGAGTTTTTGTTCTGCGAATAATAGCAGCGTGCCAAGCCCAGCTTCAAATGAACGTTTTCAGCAGACAGTGCCAGGGCGGCCCGGAATTCTTCTTCGGCCATGGTCACCTGACCGTCGGTCAACAGCATTTCCGCCAGGTGCAGCCGGAGCGGCACGTTTTCCGGTGAAAGCCGGATGGCTTCACGCAGCGAATCGTATTTGTTAGTGCCGGCCATGCGGGTGAGTGTCGAATCGGTGATTAATATAGTCGACGGGTTTATGAATTGGTAGCGCGGACATCAGCGCTAAGCCGCCCGTCGGCAGGCTCAGGACTGGAGGGCAAGCGGCTTGTCAGTTTGACGGGGAGCGAAGTTGTCGCGTGGCGAAGGTGAGGAACTGGTTCCAATCGTAGTTGGTGGCGGCGTGCTTGCCGCGGCGGATGTGGTAGCCGATGCGGCCCTTGGTGAGCGGTTGTTCGAGGGGCGGCATGATATCGGTGCCGAGGCCGTCGATGCCAAGTAGTTCATAAACTGGACTTGCATGAACGCAACTTAGGAATTCGCCGCGCGGGTCGGACCACAGGTCTTCGTCGGCGCTGGTGACGTACACGGGCCGCGGGGCGATGAGCGCGATCAGCATGTGCTGGTCGATCGGCAGGTCGGTTTCGCGGTCGTTGTACTGCTGGAAGTTTTCGCAGAACCATTGGGGGAAAGCCGTGTTGAGCTGGCGAACCGTTTCGCCGAAGTTGCGGCGCGAGAGGGCCGCGCCGCCGGCACCCGATTCGTTGGAAAGGACGATGGCGAAGCGTGGGTCGGCCGCGGCGGCCCAGAGGGCGGTCTTGCCCATCCGCGAATGGCCGGCGATGCCGATGCGGCCGGAGTCGATGGCGGGGTCGGTTTCGAGGTAGTCGAGCACGCGGCTGGCGGCCCAGGCCCAGGCGGCGATCGCGCGGCCGTCATCGGGCGCGAGCGGCTGAGTGCCGTGGAGCGCGTTGATCAAGAGATCGCGATAGGTCTCTTTGTCGTCGGCTGCGATGAGCGTGCGATCGAGGATCGCGACGGCGAAGCCGCGATTAACGATCAGCGGCACGATCGGGTCGAACAAGGTTCGGAAATTAAGCAGCACGATGGCCGGCACGGGCTGGGGCACGCCGTTGGGGATGAAGAGCTGGGTGCGGAAGCGGAAGCGGCCGGCGTGGGGCGTGTCGAAGCTGATTTCGACGATTTTGCGCGTCGCGCGGTCGTCGATGTCGTGCGGGTTTTCTTCGATGGTTTCGAACGCGATGTTTTGCGGCGCGCCTGCCGACGGGCGGCCGTAGACTTGGGTTTGGAAGAGTTCAAGGATTTCGTCGCGGCGGGCGGGCCAGGCGTCGCGCGATACGGGTGAGCCGTCGGCGGCGATGAGCGGGTTGGGGAGTGGGTAGTCGACAACCTTGGATTCGTCGAAGTTGAAGCCGGCGCGCTTCGAGGCGTTGGCGACGACGGCCGGGTTGGCTTGCCAAGTGCTTTTGGTGGCGTCGTTGGGTTCGGCCGCGTGGGAGTGGGCGATGGATAGGAGTGAGGACGCGACGATAAGGATCAACAGTCGGTTCATGTGATTGTCCCTTCCGCGATCAGTATAGCATAGCGCGCTAAGCCGCGAGCGGCGGAGAGGGATAACTAGATGTCGATGCGTTGCCAGGAGTCGTGTTGGAAGCGGAGGATGAGGAGGACACAGCGGATGGCGACGTCGATGACGAGGGCGTACCAGGCGCCAACGATTCCCAGGCCTGCGCCGGCGATTGTGTCGCCGAAGAAGGGAATGGTGATCGAGTTGTAGCACAGGTAGATGGCCAGGGGCACGCGGATGATGAGGATGCCGAGCAGGTTGAGGGCGAGCGGCCAGCGGGTGTCGCCGGCGCCGCGAAGGGCGCCGACCAGGACCAGCGTAATGGCGAGGGGCGGCATGGCGTAGGCGACGATTCGCAGCAGGTGGGCGGCGATGGGAACGACGACGTTGTCGGGTCCGCCGAGGAAGAACGCAGCGAGAGGGACGGCCGCGACGTAGAAGAAGATACCTGCGGCGACCATGACCGCAGTGGCGACGACACAGCCCATGATCGCGCTGTGACGTGCGCGGGCGGGGTCTTGTGCGCCAAGATACTGGCCGGCAAGCGTGGCGGCGGAGATTTGGAATGCGCCGCCCGGCATGTAGCCGAGCGCTTCGACCTGGATGGCGACGCCGTGGGCGGCGGCGGCCACGTCGCCGAGGGCGAGGACGATGCGCAGGTAGATCAGGTGGCAGATGCTTACCAGGATCACGTCGGCGCCGCCAGGGATACCGATCTTGAGGATGCGGCGGATCGTGTGCCAGTCGGGTTTCAACAGCGACGGCCGCAAGTGGTAGCCGGCTCGCCCGCTGGCGAGGAGCGTGAGGAGGATTGTTGCGCCGCAGCAGTGACCGATGGCGGTGCCAAGTGCGATACCGATCCAGCCGAGCTCGGGGAACGGACCGAGACCGACGCAGAGCGCGTAGCTGGCGAACATGTTGACGGCGTTGACGATCGCCATGACCACCAGGCCGCTCATCATGTCGCCCGCGCCGCGGAGGCAGGCGATGCCGACGCGTTCGACCATGATGGCCGGGAAGACGCAAAGCTCGATGGTGAGGTAGCGGGTGGCGGCGTCGGCCGCAGTGCCTTCGAGGCCCATCACGCGCGGGAAGTGGCCGACGATGGGCAGGCAGGCGGCCATCATGATGGCCGCCCAGATGAATCCGCTGGTGATCGACTGGTTCATCACGCGATTTGCCATGTCACGGTTACCGGCGCCGACGAAGCGGGCGGTCATCGCCGTGGAGCCGAGGGCGACGACGCCGAACGAGTTGCCGATCAGCCAGAGGGCGTAGATCATCAGCGTCATGGCGGCGACATAGGCGGCGCCGTGCAGGTAGTTGCCGGTGAGCCAGAGATCGGTAAAGCCGACGAGGAGGTGGAGAACCTGCTCGGCCAGCACCGGTGCGGTGAGCCGCAGCATGGGGCGGAGCGTGCCGGGGGAATCAACCAGCGAGCGATGCATCGAAGAAAGTGTCGGGTGTCGGGTGTCGGGTGTCAGGGGCAAGCATACTGTGGTGGGCGACAGGTAGACCATGCCAAGTCGTGGGCGGTTCGGTATAACAGTGGTTGTATGAGCGGGTTTGTGCAAATTACGACGACGGCCGGGACGCGCGAGGTGGCCGAGCAGATTGCCGGGGAGTTGGTGTCGCGGCGGCTGGCTGCTTGCGCGCAAGTGAGCGGGCCGATCCAGAGCACCTATCGCTGGCAGGGAGCGGTTGAGACGGCCGAAGAATGGCTGTGTGTGGCCAAGACGAGGGACGCTCAGTTAGCGGCAATAGAGCAGTTGGTGAAGCAGTTGCATCCCTACGAAGTGCCGGAGTTGATTGCGACACCGATTGTCGGCGGAAGTGAGGCGTATTTGAAGTGGCTGGGGGAGCAAGTGGGAGCGGAATGACGAATGACGGAATGACGAATGACGAATGAGATTAAGTTGGGGGAAGGAACACACTCGCAAGCAGTGGTTACGGCACACGGAGTGTGCCTGCTACGAATATGTGTGGGCGATTTACGTTGCGGACTCCGATGACGGTGCTGGTGGAGCACTTTGATCTGGAGGTGCGCGCGGATCGGCAGTTGCCGTTGTTTGAGGCGCGGTACAACATTGCGCCGACGCAGGAGGTGTTGGCGGTGCGCGCGGCGGACGGCGCGCGCGAGGCGGCGATGCTGCGGTGGGGGCTGATTCCGTCGTGGTCGAAGGAGCCAGGCGCGGGACCGCCGTTGATCAACGCGCGGTCGGAGACGCTCTCCGAGAAGCCGACGTTTCGCACCGCGTATCGGCGGCGGCGATGCATCATTCCGACGGACGGGTTTTATGAATGGAAGAAATCGGCGGAGGGTGCGAAGGGGAAGAAGCAGCCGTACTATATTCATCGGCCGGATGGTGGGGTGTTTGGGTTTGCCGGTTTGTGGGAGGAGTGGGGTGGGGCGTTGTCTCAACCAACGCGCACCGGACCCTCACCCGCTCGAATACTCGCGACCTCTCCCGGAGGGAGAGGTGAAGGCATTGAGAGCTGCACGATTGTTACTACGGAGGCGAATCGGGCGCTGGCGGAGTTGCACGATCGGATGCCGGTGATTCTGGCGCCGGGCGATTATGCGTTGTGGCTCGATCCGGAGAATGACGAGCCGGAGAAGCTGCAGTATTTGCTGGCGCCGTGCGGCGAGGATGAGCTGGTGGCCGAGCCGGTGAGCACGCACGTCAATCGCGTGGCGAACGACGATCCGCGATGCATTGCGGTGCAGCGATCGTTGTTTGAATGAATCTGAACGTGCCGCTCGGCTCGCGGCACCAAACTAGCGGTCCCAGTCGAAGCGTTTGCCGAGGTGGGTGTAGAGCTGCTCGTTGTGGGGCGCGAAGTAGTTGACCAGACGGCGGCGGGTCGAGTCGCTCATTTTCTCGGAGTAGTTGCCGGGAAAGCGGTTGCCGAATTGGGCCGGCTGCCAGCGCGGCAGGCCGAGAAAGTCGAGCACGCGATCGAACACGTCGGCTGTCTGGCGGAAGAATTCATTGCTTTCGAGAATCAGGAGCTGGCTGGGAGAGAAGTGCTGCTGCCAGCGGCGAACCTGGTCCAGGTACAGGCCGCGGGAGAGGTACGAGAAGCGGTCGTGGGCCGGGCTGTAGTATTGCGGGTCGTCGGCGATCTTTTCCTCCTCAGCGGCCAGGCGCTCGGCTTCGGCGTCGATCGCTGCTTCGAATGCGAGCGTTTCCTGGCGGCGGCGGAGCTTGAGCTGGTAGTGGGAGAACGCGCGGCTGACGGGATTGCGCAGCAGCAGAATGATTTTCGTTTGTGGCAGCGTCTGGGCGATGCGCGCTGGGGCGAGCGGATGGAACATGTAGTAGGCGGTCGATTCCCCGGTCAGTCTCTGTTCGCCGGATCCGTTGCCGGAGCGCGTGCGGTTGTCCAGCGGGAAGTGCATGCGGTACCAGTTCAGACCGCGATAATAATTGATGTCGAAGAAGCTCATCTCCTTGGTCATCGGCGGCTGGACGTTTGGGTGCTCGCTGAGATAAGCCCACAGCGACGTGGTGCCCGACTTCTGGGCGCCAGCGATGATGTAGTCGGGCAGGCGGCGGTGGGCGGCGCTCAGGTAACGGTACACGCGCTTGGCGGAGAGCAGGTGTCGCACGGAGCGGACCGCGGGCGCTTGCCAGAATTGCTGCGTAAACAGGTGGTTCCGCGCCATCGGGGTGCGTCCTTGCGTGCAGAGTCTCAGATGCCGATGAACGCATGCGAGCGCCAGCAGCGGCGCAGCCGGGCTCGACGGCAAGGCCGAAAGGAAAACTGCGCGACGAAATCCGCCTTAGGCCGCGACGGCGCACGCTTTTCTGCTATCACGCGGCAATCTGCTGCGCATCCTTGGAATCATCGGCGCGGCCCTGGCAATTCTGTGAATTGATTCGGAGGCAAAGGGCTAATGAGCATGCATGCAGCTAGCGTCGGGAATGGCATTCCCGCACGAGTAGCAGGCACATTCCGTGTGCCGTCGCAGAAGCAAGGCAAGCGTCGATGTTGGAATTCGATGAGCGGCGAGTTGCCAAACTCAGTTACGGCACACGGAGTGTGCCTACTACGTTTCGTTGGCGCGCAAAACCGAATCCCAGGCCAGCGCGAGGACCAACTCGGCGTCCGCGCTGGTCGGCCCGGGCTGAGTTGGCCGGTCGGCGGCGATCGCGTCGGTGTCGGTCGTGACGTCGGCCAGGGTCAAGCGGAGATCGGTGACGGCCGCGTCGGCAACGGCCGGCGCGAACGACACGGAGCCGGCGGAAAGAGCCGGTTCCACCGAGTAGTTCCCAGTAAATTCGAGCGTGCCGCTGAGCGTCGAGACTTGCAGGCTGCCGGCGTTGAAATAATTGGTGGCCGGGCTTCCGATTTCCGGCCCAGCGATGGCGGGTGCAACGTAAACCGGCGCAACAATTGGTGTCAGGGCCACCGGCTCGATTACCGGTGCCGGTTTATACGTCGCCAGTTGCAGTGTTGACAGGTGCTCGACGCTGGAGGCAAGCGTGACGACGTTGGCGATCGGCACCGCTGGGAGTAGGATTGTCGACAATGGGGCGGGCGACGGCGTCAACATCGTCGCGACGAGAGTGACGCTGCCCGAGTTGGTGAGTGATCCACTCGCGACGGTGGTAGTCGTCTGGATGGTGACACTCGGTGCGGCTACTTTTTTCTTCGACGCTTTGGTCAACGTCGTCTTCGCTGCGGCCGCGGTCTTGGCGACGGCCGGTTTGGGCGGCGCTGCTGCGGTCGATTTCTTGGTCGTTGATGTCGATGCCTTGGCGACTTTGGCGGTCGTTTTCGCTGGCGGAACTGCGGCAGGAGTGGCCGCTTTCGTTGTCGTCTTGGCGGCCTTCGCCGAGGTCGTGACCGCCGCGGCCGTTTTCTTCGACTTCGTCGTCGCCGGCTGGATGGCCGGGACGGCGATCTTCTTGGCGGCCTTGGTGGAAGTAGTTGACGTGGCGGTCTTGGCTGCGGTTTTCGCCGTGGAGGACGCGGCGACCGTGACTGCGGGGACGACTACTTTGGCGGCCGTGTTCGAGGCCGTGGTCGTTGTTGTGGTTGTCGGCGGCGCTGCGGTCGATGCCGCGGTGGTCGGCGCGGGGGCCGGTGTTGTTGATGTTGGCGTTGTAGTGGCCGGGGCCGTGGGAGGCGGCGTCGTGGAAGTCGGGGTCGGGGTCGAGGCGTTCGGCGAGCTCAGCCCAGGGGTCGGCCCGGCCCGCTCCGCACTAGCGCTTGGAGAAGCGGGCGGATCGAAGTTGCCGACGATCGGCAACGCGAAGCTGTTGCCGAAGCGGGCGTAGAGGTCCTGGCCGAAGGGCGTGGTGCTGAACGGCACGAAGTCGACGATGCCACCGCCAAGGATGCGGTCGATCACCGTTTCGGTGACAAAGACGCCACCGCCCTTTTCGCTGCGTGTGAATTCGGAGAGCAGGAAGAACCACTCGCCCTGGTCGCCGGGCAAGATGGCGGTGCCGTCGGGGACCCACAGGCCGAGGTCGTCGGCGCCGTCGGCGTTCATGTCGGCGGCGACGGGCCTTTCGCGGACGCCTGGGAAGCCGAACGTGCCCAGGCTGGGCAGGCCGACGCGGAACGTGTGATCGGCGCTGCCATTGATGCTGATGGCGGAGCCGAGGCCGGCCGAGTTGAGGTCGATGTGGAATTGATTGCCGCCGGTCAAGCTGGCGATGTACGTGGCCACGTCATCATCGCCGTCGCCATCGAAGTCGCCGGCGACGGGGAAGCCGGCGTAGTCGGTGGCGAAGCCGTCGTCGACGATGAAGTCGTGATTCGTGTCGAAGAACCAGGCGGAGCCGGTGAAGATGCCGACTTCATCGCCGTTCGCGAGGTCGCCGTCGAAATTGCCGGCCACCGGGATGCCGTTGATCGACGGGGCGAGGAACTCCTCGTCGGGCACGCCGTCGTTATCGAAATCGACGAGGAACCGCCACTGGTCGCCGACGCGGCCGTAGACGGCCAGCTTGTCGAAACCGTCGGCCACGTCGCCGGCGCCGAGCGCGAAGTTGCCGGCGAAGATGTAGTCGCTCGAGAAGCCGAGCGTGTACACCAGGTCGCGGTTGGTGAAATCGACGTTTTCGGGATCGAAGTGGAAGTTGCCGTTGGTATCGATGTGGATGATGCCGGCGGCCCAGACGCCGATTTCGGGCCGGGTGTCGATGGTGAAGCGGGCGACGAAGTTGCCACCAGGCACTCCGTCGCCGGAGGGGAAGTCCGGGAACTCGAAGGGATCGGGATTGCCGGATTCGCCGTCGAGCTCGTTATTGGCCGGGTCGACAAGGTTGTCGCGGACGGTGAGCGTGTAGCGGTCGTCGGGCAGCGGCTCGGAGAAGACGAGCTCGATGCTGGCGAACGCCGGTTCACCGCTGACGAGGGGCTCGAAATGGACGATCACCTGCTGGATGATCACTTGGCCGACGTAATCGCCGACGAGCTCGTAGTTGCCAATCGTCTCGGCGATGTCCGCGACGAGCGCGTCGTAGAGGAAGTCAATGGTGCCGCCTAGCTCGAGGCGGGATGGCAGATCGCGAACGTCGATGAACAAGCTGTGCACGAGCGGTGTGGGACCGTCGGTCGATGGTTTCGGATCGAACAGATCGTAGTCGATGCCGGGGCCGAGATTGACGTCGGTGATTTGCGGGCCCTGGGTGTCGATGAAGATAAACAGCTGAGAGGCGACGTTGATCACGGGGAGTTCGCCGATGAAAATCGGCATGGGATTGCCGGCGACGTCCTCGGCGTACACCAGAATGCGGCGCAAACCGTCCTTCGGCAGACCAACGATTTCGTTGAGGTCGCGGATCGAGGTGATTTCCCAGTAACCCATTGGCTCCGCGTCGTTGCCATCGAGTGGAATCGCGGTGGTCTGGCCGAGGAAGACGTCGGAGG
>JBIOWO010000122.1:0-20512 GCA_044868555.1 Lacipirellulaceae bacterium
TGATCCGCTTCGGCCTCAACGTACTGCCTTCTCTCCTCTGGCGTCATCTCCGACAACTTTGTGGATTTCCGCTCATTCATAGCGCTCTCCTGTTGGAAAAAACTCTGCGTTTCCCATACCCGAACAATCGCAGGAGCCGGAACCTACCACGATGTTCCCGCAGTCTGACCATCTAAAAAACGTTATGCGTTGTTCGTCGTTTCCCGCATCAATGAGGCCTTGCTCCGCACCCGTCGGGTTCCGCTGTTCCGCAAGGCGCAGCAGGCATAGCTCTCGCGTCCGTCATCGGACCCACAAGCAGCATCATCGCCTCGCGAACGTGTTGCAACAAAGACGGCCAGGCGATCGCGATCGCCGTAAGAGCTTCTCGACTGGCCACGTCGAGCTGTGACAGGCAATGACAGTACGTGCAAGCCCGACACTCCCAGGATGCTGCGCTCGCTACGCCTCCTTGATGCAACTCGTTACCGCATTCGTCGTTGCATAAAGCGAATTCCTCATTCGATTCCCGCCGCCTCCACTACTCCTTGAGGTTGCTATGGCGTCGCTACCAGCAGTCGCGCTAATGTGGTAGCCAGGTCGTTGAGTATCTCGCGGTTGGGGAGCGTGATGGAGAGCCGTTGTCTGCCCTGGCCGTCCTCTTCGACACATTCGGCAAGCCGCTGCTTTAGGCTGGCTACCGTGTCTGGCGCAGGGGGCGGAGCCGATTGTTCTTGCGAGACAAGTTCGCCGAGAAAACTGAAGACGGCGCCGAGCAGTTCGCCTCCGGCCGCCGCCACTCGATCCCGATGCGACGTTTGGCCGCGGCCCACGGCGACGTCGGCTCTGTGGCTGTCATCGAGCGGGGCCTGTGGTTTCGCGCCCAGCAGAATCTCGAGGCGGCTGCGAAGTTCCTCCGCGCCGCTGACCAGCGAAACTTCGTCGACGTCCGATTCGACGTCCAGCGCGGCGAGAGCCAAATCCTTCTTGGCCGACAAGGTCGTCAGTAAGCTTTCTTCCAAGGTTTGTTCCGTGACCAGCAGGTACGCGTGAACGGGCTGTTTCTGGCCCATGCGGTGGGCGCGGGCGATGCGCTGCTCCAGCACGGCCGGATTCCACGGCAGATCGCAGTTGATCACCATATTGGCAGCTTGGAGGTTGAGGCCCGTCGAGCCGGCGTTGGTGGTGATGAATAGCCGGCAGTCCGACCTCGTTTGGAATTCATTAACCAATTGCTGCCGTTTCCGCTGCGGGATGGAACCGTCGAGCCGCACATATTTCAATTTCAACCGTGCTAGAATTTCCTCGACTAGCTCGAGCATGGTGGTCCATTCGGAGAACAGGATCGCCTTTCGGCCGTTCTCTGCAAAGCTTTGCTCCAAAATCTCTTCGAGCCGGCTGAGCTTGCTGGAATACGACGGCTCTTGCTTATTGCACAGGAACGTGCTGTTGGCGGCCATGCGGCACATCAGCAAAGCTTGCCGCAGGCGCAGCAAATCCATCTCGCTGATAAACGATTTGCGGACGATTGACGCGACGATCTTCATTTGGGTTGCGTGGATCGCGAGTTGCTGGTCGGTGGGCTCAATCCGCACGATTTCCGTCGTCCGCTCCGGCAACTGCGTGAGCACTTGCTCTCGCGTCCGCCGCAATAAAATCGGTGCTAAATGCTGTCGCAGCTGATCCAAGTTCTTGTACCCGAGCACCTTGCCCTTCTCATCGGCGACACGATGTCGGTTGAAGAAGCGAAACGCCGGGCCGAGCCGCCGGTCATCGACAAACTGCACGACGCTGTACAGCTCGTCGATGCGATTTTCCAGCGGCGTTCCGGAAAGCACCAATGCGAAGGGCGATTTCAGGCGCTTGACGACGTTCGTCGTCTTGGCTTCCCAATTCTTGATCCGTTGGCCTTCGTCCAGAATAATCAGTTCCCAACTCACGCGCTCGACGGCCAACAGGTCGCGCAGTACTTGTTCGTAATTGCAGACCGTGAAGAACGCGTCGTTGTCGTATTGCGCGGGCCGCTCGGCTTGCGAACCCAATACCAACTGGCACGAGCGGTTCGAGAACCGCTCGATCTCGCTCCGCCATTGCGACTTGAGGGACGTGGGGCAGATAACCAGCACCTTGCGAATGCCAGCTTGACTCGCAAGTAGTTCTGCGACACCGACGCCTTGAATTGTCTTGCCCAAACCCATGTCGTCGGCCAGCACGGCGCGGCCGGCTCCGACGGCAAAGGCGATGCCGTCCAACTGGTACGGCAACAGCTCCGTCTTGAGCAGCGACTTGCGCAACGGATGTCGCACTGGATCACGTCGAATCTCAGCCACCAGCGTTTGAATCCGGCCTTGAAACAATCGCCGCTGAATGAACTCTTCTGCATCTGGATACACCGTCACCTTCTGGCCCAGTCGCTCCAACTTGGTAAGTCGCTCGACCAAATCGTGGACATCGACGATGTCGCGGCCGGCCAGCGGCTTGACGATGGACGTGGCCCGGTCGTCGAGCTTGTCCGGAATGCCGAGCCGCAGTGCCAGCCGATCGCCGGAGGTGAGATGAACGCTCAGGTTCTTGCGGCGATAGGGGCGCCGCAAAGTCGCTTCCGAGAACTTCCGCTCCACCCGCCGCAGCACGCACATGATGTGCTTACAAGTGCCTAGCGTGTTGCTGCGAAAATCGGGACACGAACAATAGGAAATGCCTGGCTCCCGGCCACGCAGTGCAACTCGGTACGACTTGCCCGACGCGGCGCTGGTGATTGTATAATCGGTCCATGGCTTTTGCGTATCGCGGGATTGAAGCGTGAACTTCTCCTTGCGTGACCGCTCTTCGCGCTCCGCCAGCGCGCGACGAATCAGCTCATCCTCGCTGAGACTTTCGACTGGGATTCGTTCCGGCGGCGGGGCGGCTAGTCCCAACGCGGTCTTTTCCTCCAACAGCAACGAAAACGCCGCCCCTGCATGGTCGCAAGGCCACTGGCAAGCAGTGCAGTCCCAGTGCAGGCGATCCTTCGCCTCGGCCATCAGAGTGATCGTGACCAAGGCGTCGTCAAACTTTACCCGAAACAAATCGCCGTCCAGGTATACCTGTTCTTTCAGAGCGATATCGAACTTGCCACCGCGCTGGATAAGCTGCCGCCCTTCCACGCCAAGCAGCTTGCACGCCTGCGTGAAATTGAGTCGCGAAAGCCGGTCCTTGAGCGTCAACCGATGGCTGGCCTTGGTCGTCATGAAGTTGCACTCCTTCCGATTGGGTCGCGAATCTGGTCAAATCACATGATGCAGAATGGGGCGTCGCCGCGCCAAGAGCAATCCGCCTGAGTGCGAGCGATGATCCGTTTCCACGTTCGTTTTGCAGGAATCGCAACCCATGCCCACCACTTCCAAACGCAAGCCCGCCGCCGAGCAAACCGGCAAGCTCCGCATCGGCGACGACTGGAACGCGATCAACATCATCGCGCTCTCTCAGTCGAACCCCTTGAAGGCCGTAGCGGAGTTCGTCGAGAACAGCATCGATGCCCATGCGCAGCACGTCACAATCGTTCGTGGACGCTCTGGCGGCCGGTCTTACCTCAAAGTCATCGACGACGGCGAGGGCGTGCCGCTTGAAGTGGATGGCAGGCCGAACTTCAAGTACGTCGCCACGCACATTTGTGATTCGATCAAGCGGCAGATGAAATCTCACGGCCAACAGGGAATTCAAGGCGAGTTCGGCATCGGACTGTTAAGCTTCTGGACTGTCGGCGAATCGCTGACACTGGTCTCCGCGGGGAGTGACGGCAAGGCGTATGAGATGCGGATGGCAAAGGGATCGCCCAGTTATTCAATCTCCCCGATACGGCGACTTCTGCCTGGCAAGGGCACCGAGCTTACGATCCAGCCGCTCTTGCCGGGAATCCGCCACTTCAGCGGGGAAAAACTCCAGTGGTATCTAGCCTCGGAGTTGCGCGACCGAATTCGTCATTCAGGAGTGGAGATTCGCATCGTCGATCGACAGGCGCGGACGGAATACCGAGTTGAACCGCGCGCCTTCACGGGCCAATTGCTGCACCACTTGCCTACTCCGGTGACTTCCCATGGCGACGTTTACGTCGAGCTGTACCTCACTGAGCCTAGTGCCGAAAATCGCGTGGGCTTGTATCGATCGGGGACGCGAGTGCTAGAGAACCTAGCCAACATCGACACGTTGCAACGTCCACCTTGGACAACCGCCTATCTCCAGGGCGTGATTGATGCACCGTTCCTAAACCTCACGCCCTCGTCGCGCACGGGCGTCGTCCACGATGAACAATTCGCCGCTTTTCTCGAATCGCTGGGCGAGCTGGAAGCGGCCCTCGATGAAGTGATTCGGCAGCAGCAACGTGCGGCCGAAGAAAAGAGCAACCGCGATACGTTGCGCGCCATCCAGCGCGCCTTTCGCGAGGCGCTGCTCGTATTGCCCGAAGAAGAATACGATTGGTTCGAAGCCTACGGCATTGACGGCGCGAGGCGCAAGCGACTCGGCAGCTCACGCTGCGGCATGCCGCTGAACGTCGCTGCACCTGGTCAAGAGGAGGCTCCCGCCGCGGCGCTGGCCAACGGCGACTCACAGCGCGAGTTTTTTGAATACGCCGGCCCACTATTCAGCGTCCTCGTCTCCCCGGCCACATGCACGTTGCCGGTCAGTGCTTCCCGCCGGTTCCGCGCCATTGCTCGCGACCGAGCCGGCCGGCAAATCGAACGCGAAGTGACATACGAATGGTCAGTCGTCGAAGGGCTAGCGCAGCTCTCCGATGCGATTGGCGAATTCGTCACCCTTACTGCCCCGGGAGAGCCGCAATTAGTTCGCGTCCAGATATCAGCTCGACAAGGCGAGCTTGCCGCGACTGCGCTATCACTTATTACTGTCACCGATTCGATTCTGCCCGAACGACCTAGGCCGGAGGCGCAGGGCGGCTTGCCAGACTACACGTTCGAAAAACGCCCTGGCGGCTTGTGGCGAAGCAGATTCGATGCCGACCAAAATGTAATCGTCATTAACAATGGGCACCGCGACTTTGTTTACGCCGCTCGCAACAAGTCGCTCAAGCTCCGTTACGTTTGTCGCCTGTTCGCCAAGGAGCTGGTGATTCGCAACTTTCCGGGTTACTCCGCGGAAGAACTCGTGGAGCGAATGATCGAGCTGCTCCTCTACACGGAAGAAAACCTGCGATAATCGGCAGGCCGGCGAATATGACCGGGCGTGTTTCGCGACCGGGTTTCACGGAGCGTGTCTTACCGAGTGTGATCATCAATCTAATGCGTTAACTTGGCGTCCGACAGGGCTACCTCTGAGAGAAAAAGATCCATTGGCGTGCTGTTGCCTCTGTTTGACAGGGGATGTGTGACTTCGGTTGCCGTCCACTTCTTCTTGCGCCGCGACCTGTCTAAATTGCCGCCGCGTGCCAGCTCGCTATACGTCACGACTTGTCCGGTGTGAGCTGAGATTGCAGAAGGCTGACCGGCCTGCCGATGCGGCGGCAAATAGTGCGAAATGATAGCAAGAAATACTCGGTGCCGCCGAATACGCTGAATAGACACGGCTGGGCTCCGTGGGCTTGCGTTTAGGCCCCGTCAATGCTGGCGGCACGGCCTGCCCGTTGGATATACTGTATCGCACGGGACGAATAGAATAGGCCTGTGAGCGAGTGAACGACCATCGGGCGAGATTGTCGTGTTCGCGGGTGCGCGCCCGTGCGCGAACGAGGCAATCCGTCGGCCATCTTCGAATCCCAGGAGTGAGCCATGATTTGGTCGCCACTATCGAGCCGTTCGATCTGTTGGGTTGGCACGTTGGCGGTGTTGTCGGCAATGGCCGCCGCACCACACGGCCTCGCCCAAGATTCGGAGCCCGAGTCAGAAAAGGCACTCAAGTATCATGGCCTGCTAGTGAGCCGCCCGGAGCCAGGCTACCTATTCGATCGCTTCTACAATACGTGGCTGGATGAATCGACCGTCGACGCGCTCGAGAAGTTTCTCACCTCACACGCGCAACAGACCCGCACCACGCCCGACCAGCTGCTGCTGGCGTTCTTCTATGTCAAGAAGGGAGACGACGTCGCGGCGCTCGAGCAATTTCAACAAGCGCTGGCAGCCAATCCGGCCAGCGCGGCGACCTGGTACTACAAGGCACTCGTCGAAGCGCGCACGCTCGACTTCGATTCCGCCATCGCCGATCTAAAGAAAGCGCGCGAGCAGTCGCCCGACGACAAGCTGGCGGTGCAGGTCGACAAGCAGCTGGGCAAGCTGCTGGTGCGAAATCGCAAGACGGCCGAAGCGCTCGCGGTCTGGCAGGCACTTATCAAGGCGCACCCCGATGACGACGAGCTGTGCGAGGATTTGATCGACCTGCACATTGAGGAGGGCCTGCTCAAGGAAGCGTCACAATTAACCGAGACTCTTATCGCACGCACCAAGGATCCGTATTTGACCGTGATGCGCCGGCTGCGATTGGGCGACATCCGCAATCGGGCGGGCGACCGCGAGCAGGCGATTGCCGATTACACGTCGGCGCTCGACGAGGTGGGCAACGAAAGCTGGCTGGAGCGGGAAATCCTCGCGCAGATGGAGCAGGTCCACCGCCGTGAGGACGATATCGCCGGGCTCAAGCGGCTCTACGACGGTCTCGTGACCAAATATCCGAAGCGAATCGCGATTCGTCGCCGGCAAGCACAACTGCTGGTGGAGCAAGGTGATCACGATCCGGTCATCGCCGCGTTTCGCGAAGTGATGAAGCTCACTCCCGGCGATCGCGCCACGCGGGAGGAGTTTGTGCAGATTCTAGCGAAGATCGGCAAACACGACGACGCGGTGACCGAGTTGAAAGCGATTTGCGAGCAGTTTCCCAAAGACGCGGAGCTCCGCTTCCGCCTGGCGAATCTGCTGCACGACGCCAAGAAATCGGAGGAAGCAACCGCGGCTGTTCAGGAGTACCTCGCGGTCTCCGACGGCAGCGAATATGCGTTCTTGCGCGCCGCCCGGCTGCTCGAACGCTTCGAGAGCAAGGGCTCGGCCGCCAAGGTCTATGCCGAAATGGCCGGCAAATTTACCGACTCGCCTTCGGCGCAGGAAGCGTACGCGGCGTTTCTTTACTCCAGCGATAACAAGGACGAGGCGCTGAAGCGCTGGCGGTCGTTGGCCGAAAAGGCCGACGTCGCCCAGGTGTTGCACGTCGCCCGCGCGCTCGGCGTCCGCAACGAGCACGCAGCGGCGCTCGACATGCTTGTCGAGCGTCAGGCCGAATTCGCCAAAGAGCCGTTGTACCTGGGACAATTGGTGAGCACGGCGTTTGCCTTGAAGAAGTACGACGAGGCAATTCCCTGGGCGCTCTCTCGCGTCGATCTGGCCGAGTCGGTCAACGACCTGGAAGCCGCGATCGACCAGGCGGCCGCGATCATCGAGCGGGCGGAAAAGCTCGAAGAGGTGAGCAAACACCTGGAGTCGCGCGAGCGCCGATCCATCCCGGAGTCCTGCCTGTTGGCAGAACTTTTGGAGCGAACGGGCGACAGCGGGCGGGCCGACGCCGTGCTGCAAGGGCCGGCCGCGAACGGCAACTTGCTGGCCTTGTCTGAACAGATCCGCATTTTCAGCCAGCGTCGCGAATGGTCGGCCGCCGCGGACGCGACCCGCCGCATCCTCGACTTGCCGGACGGCCGCAAGAGCCTGTACGTGCGGCGGCTCGTAGAGCTCTACCAGCGAGACTTCCAGCTCGAGGAAGCGCTGAAGTGGATCGATCCGTGGAAGCAACTGTCGCCCGGCAGCACCACTCCCTGGGTCACCGAGGCGCGGATGCTCAGCGGACTGGGCAAGTCGGAGGATGCGCTGAAGGTGTTGCGCACCGCCGTGCTGCGGTTTGAAGATGACGAGGAGCTGCGCGTTAAGTTGGCAGAATATTATACGGAGGCCGAAAAGCCCGCCGATGCCGAGCGGATTTATTGGCAGCTCTACGAGCAAACAGAGGATCTGTCCGACAAACTGCGTTGGGCGCAGGAGTTGGCAAAACTGGCTCAGCAACAGGGAACCGTGCAGCAGCTCGTCGATAACTTCAACGAACGCATCGCCGGCAACCGGCGTTCGATCGTGCCGCTGCTGTCGTTGTCCGAGGTCTATCGCCAGACGGACGACTACGAAGGCCGCCGCCGGGCGCTGACGGCCGCGTCGAAGATCAAGCCCGACGACATCTACTTACTGCAACAAATCGCCCGCGTCGCCGAACAGGACGGAGACTGGAAAGCGGCCGTTGCCACGCTCGAACGGGCCATCCCGCTCGACAAGACGAATCGCACGCGCGAACAGATCGCGCAGCTCCATTTGCGCAACGGCGATGAGGACACCGGGTTGGCGATGCTGATCGACCTGACGTCCGGCGCCGATGCCGATCCGCGGACGTTGGAAGCGTTCGGCGACACGCTGTGCGCCATGCAGGAGTGGGAACGCGCGGCCGATTTCCTGCAAAAGCGGCTCGTCGATTTTCCGGACGACTATCGCTTGCGGTATTTAATGGCCGTGGCGATGGAAGAGGCCGGGCAGTCGGATGCTGCGTTCGAGCAATTTATCCAATTGCTGGACGACCAGCAGGAATTGCCGTCGAAAACGAAAAAAGGCGGCCCGGCCGGCCAGCAGAACTTGAGCACCAACTACTACGACATGCTTCGAGAGCTGCTTCCGGCGCAGGCGGGCCAGTGGTTCGAAGTGTTGCAGCAGCGTTACACGGCATATTCGCATCGGCAGCGCCGCGGCATGGTGTATTCCATCAGCCCGGCGGGCGGCGCGGTTCGCAGCGCGATTCAGCTTCCGCCCAACGTAGAGATGGTGCGGCCGATGGCCATGTCCCACGCGCTGGGCGTCATTGGGACGATGGAAGAAGCCCGCCAGCAGGACGCGGCCCGCGTCCTGGAAGCGAACGGCATCCAACATGCCGAGATTTGGAGTCGCGTCGATCCGATGCGCGGCGATTTCACGCCGGCGCTCGTCGAGATGCTGGAAAAGGACCCGGACGACGAATCGGCGTTGGCGATCCTCGTCATGCAACGAGTCGGCAGCCGCGACGCGTCGCTCGCGCCCCACTGTCGAAAGGCCGTGGAAAAATTCCGCGAGTCGCGACCTCAGCTCGCGCTGATGGCGGCGGTGCAGGCGGGCGCGCAAGGAGCGGACGACGCCGTAGCGGCCGAGGCTCCGCCGAAAGAGCAGGCGCAATCGGCCCCGGATAAGTACTTGGAGGAAGCGCTCCAGATCGCCGTGACGCTCGAGAAACCCAATCCAATCGTCGTAATGGCGATTACGCAGTCGCTGGGCGGGATTCCCGGCGGCCAAGGGCAATCGCAAGTCGACGAGGCATATCGTCAAAAGTTTTCGCAATTGTTGGTCAAATGGTATCCCACGCTCAACAACTCACCGTGGGGCAGCTACGCGTTTTACATGGTGGTCGGCTCGCTGGGTCAGAATGAAGACCCGGCGGCATACGTGCAGTTTCTCGATGAAGAAGTCGGCCGCTTTCAGGTTGGCGGCAGCCGGAGCTCGCGCAGCCTCGCGGCCCAAATGGGTATGAGCCGCGGCAATCAACAGCCGTTCATCACTCCGCTCACTTTTCCGCCGACGGAGCTGGCCGAATTCCCCGGCAGCGTGCTGATGCTGTTCTCTGCGAATCAGGACTTCAATCCGTTCGGTTCCCGGTTGCAGGCGCCCGGCCAAACGGAAGAGTCGTCGGCGAAACTGAAGCCGCTGCTGCCAAAAGTAAAGAGTCCGATTCTGCGAATCCTCCTGGCACACAGTGTAGATGATGCGGGCATGGTCGACGATGGCATCGCCAAATTGCTCTCCGCCAAGGCGCCCAACGTCGACGCCTATTTGTTGGCGGCCAGCCGGGCCGCGGAAAAGGAAGACCATCAGGGAGTCATCGAATTGCTGGGCAAGGCCCGTTACTTGCCGATGAATCCGGCCGTGCGCCAAAAGATCGACGCAGCCGTCGTTGCCGCCGTGGTGGCACTCAAGGCGGGCTCCAAGCCTCTCGCCCCTGAGCTGCTCGAGGCCGGTCAACAGGCCAGCTTGCGCTTGCGACGAGCACGGCTCGACGCGCAACAGCGCAACGAATTGATTGCGGCCATGGAGGATCTGGGCCTCAAGAAGGAAGCGAAGAAACTGGATGAGCTCGCTTCACAAACGACCAACCCAAGCGTCGCGATGAGCACTCAAGTCATTTACTCCGGCTCGGCTCGTCTGCCGAATACTCAGGACCGTGTCAGCAAGCTGGTGGCCGAAGGAAAGCGGGAAGAAGCCGCGAAGCTGCTGGCAACCGAAGTGTCGGCGCAAGTACAGCAGGCCATGGGCAATCCGGGCATGGGCCGCAGCTTTTCCTATCAGTACCGCGAATTGAAGCGGCGGATTGATGGACTCGGCCTGGCAGACGCCGTGGCGAAAGCGCTTGATCCGGGCGAAACGCAGAACTACCGCCGCATCAACGAATATGCAATGGCGCTGGAGATTTTCGGCAGGGACGACGAAGCGCGCGCCCAATACCAACGCGTGTTGAAGCTGCGCCCCAAGGACGATTTTGCCCGCATGCCGTTGATCTTCCTGCTGGCCGCCAGCGATCCGTCCGCCGCCGCCGCCGAGATCAAGCAATTGACGCCGTCATCGCGCGATGCTTTCGGGCAAATGTTGGGCGAGCAGTTTCAGGATTACGAAGCGTCGCTTGCCGAGCGGATCGCCGTGGGCGGGGTGGCCGTCGAGTTCGTCAAGACGTTGAAGCCCGGGGACGTCACGCAGCCGCACTGGATCGAGAACATCGTTAATTCGCTGGGCCGCCAGATGCACACGAATCGCGGCCCGGGATTGCCGTCGTTGTACCAGCGCGTCGAGCGTGGCGATTCGCGCCGCCAGCGCTCACAAGCCAGCGACGAAGTCGCTGCGCAGCGCGCCCAAGTGCACCGCGACCTGTGCCTGGCCCTGTTGGACAACGCCGATTTCGCCCGCACCGGCTTCCGGCATTTGCTCGCGGCGGCGTCTGCCAAGGGCGAGAAGACCGATGAATTCGCCCAGCGCGCGCAAAAACTGCTGCTCGACGAGGCGGCCGCACGCCCCGGCCGGACCAACGCGGGCAACTTATATCAGGTCTACTACTCAGGCGATTCCCAGGAAGAGCGGTTTGCGAGTCCGGAAGAATTTCTGGCGAGTCGCGCGTGGCAGGCCAAGGATTGGTCGCTAATCGACGACACAATTCTCCCCAAGCTGACCGGGGGCCGCATGCGGCAGTCGCGCGAGCAGTTGGAGCGCATGTCGGCTCTCTATCGCTGCGAAAGCAATGAATTCATAGCTCGGGCGGAGGACGCGGTGCGCGACGCGCGCGCGACGTCGCAGCAGGGCCAGAACGAGGGCCTGGCGATCGTGGTCGACGTCTGGGCAGCGCGCGACCTGGACGTCGATTTGCGCGAGATGGTGCTCAAGCAGCTAAAGCTGGATGCCGGCCAGCAGAATCATTACCGCGTTCCAACGTATTTGACAAGTCTTATCGAGGGCGCGGCCGACAAGTGGGACCGCGGGCGACAGCTAGAATTCCTCGACGAAGTCGCCACGATCTACATCGCACCGCCGGGAAAGCGAAACGACTTCCTGCAAAAGAACTACCAGCAGAACCAGATCAATTGGGGCACGCCGAGCGGACGAATCTATGTCTACAAGCAGTTTATGGACCAGTTGTGCCAGCAAGGCGACCTGCTATTTACCGTCCTCGAGCACCTGCAGCAATACGACCAGCCGCTCGCCGAAAACCTGGAATACCGAGTTCGCGAAGAGGTAAATCGCGCGGTGTCCAAGGGCGGCGGGGGCGCGCTGAGATTCCTGGAGCGATCTCCCTGGCTGCAAGATCTGCCGCAGTTTCAAGCGCTGGCAGTCGGCGGCACGGGGGAAAATGCGCCGCTCACCAGCCTGGTGCAACAGCTGGTTCGTCAGAACGAGACCAAAGCCAAGCTCCGCGAACTGCTCTCCGAGCGGCAGAAGAATCAGCCCACGTTTGGCGGCGGCCTGATTCTGGCGTGCCTCGAACAGCCGGAAAAAGCCGACAGTGTCCTGGATTATCTGGCTGAGAACATCGACGCGATTCGCGCTCTGTCGGAGGAGCAGCAGGTCGATCTGGCGAATGGCGTCTACGACCTGGTCCGCAGGGATCGATTCGTCAGTAAGGATTTGAGCGCCGGGGCGAACGTGGCTAAGGAGTGGCTCGAAGCAAAGCGGGCCGGAAAGTCCCAATCCGTCCTGGTCAGGCTGGAGAAAGCCAAACGGTTGGAAGAGCTCGGCATCCAATACGGTAACGTGGATGATTTTCTTCGACAGAGCGTCGCCGACTTGATTCGCACCGATACGTCCGCGGCGGTCAAGGCCATGCATCGGCTCGGCGACTTGTCGCGCGAAGCCCAGCGCCGGGGCGAATGGCACATGTATTTTGGCAGCGGCAACAGCACCGACGGTTGGCTGCTGCAACAGGCCATGTACGGCGTGCAGGAAAAGGACTGGAGCACGTACAACTTCGTCGCCGACGTAGTCCGCAACGACAAGGGCCGGCATATCGAGGCCAGCGCCGCCACGCAGGTAATCTCCGATGTGATCTCCCGGGCGCTCGATCGCGTGCCAAAGCTGGCCAATGGGCAGGTCGCGCCCATCGACGTCCGTGTCCGTGCCATGTACGAAGAATTCGGCGCGGCGCTCGCTGGCCGGCCGGCTTCCCTCTTCTTCCAAGGATTCCGCAATCAAGTAGGTGGCCAGCTCAGCGAAAAAGACTGCGACAAGATTCGTGCGTGGGCTCGGGAAGAAGCCAAAGGCGGCAAGTTTCCCGCCTTGGCCGCCGATCTCGACGCGGTCGTCGCGCTGATTGCCACGGAGAAGGGCGCGGCACGCAACCAGAAATTCGCACCCGGCGAGCGCCGGCCCATGGCCGATTACCACGAGCACTTCGCCAAGCTGCTCGACGACGGCGAGCTGCCGCTCTCGTGGCGACTGGTCGTTGCCGAATTTCTAGCCCAGCGACAGGCAGCCACGCTGCCGATTGAAGTGGCTCAGAAAATGGTGCCGCTCTACTCCGAATCGCTCGCTGCCAAAGTTCCCATTACCGGCTCGCAGAACGACTGGATGATGGCCGTGGTGTTGTCTCTGAAGGACGAGGCTTCGGCGAAAGAGTCGGTCGCGAACTGGGGCGATAAGTGGGCCGGCCGATATCTGGGACCCGTTCGACCGCAGACGAGCAACCAGCGAGACTACGAGCGACTCGATGAGCCGGGCAATTCGCTGTCGATCTGCAATGCATTGGAAGCCTATTTGGCGACCGGGAATACCGAGCGGGCCACGACGCTATTGCGCAAGTACGACGGGCACATCGGCAGCATGCCGCAATCCCTGGCAATCTTGGTGCGGGCCAATCAGCCGACCGAGGCTGCCCAGCTGATCCGCAGCAACTGGCCCACGCTTCAGTTGGAATGGCCCTCCACGCCGAAAACTCGCTTCGACGTGAAGTTTGCCGCCCTCGTCCCCGCCGTCTACGAGCAGTTGGACCGCAACGATTTGCGCTATTTTGCCGAGCTGTTCTTTGCCTCGGCGTTCGACGTCGATCCGAAGAGCCAGGCCAATGACGGGTTGGAACCCGACGCGACCAACCGCGACGAGCGGCTCAGCAAACTTGCCGAGCGGTATTCGGAAATCGAGTTTGCCGACGCCGCGCTGAGGAAGCGATCGCTGGTCATCTTGAGCCTGTGCAAAGCGACTCGCGATTCGGTTGCCGACCAGCTCGCCGCGGAGTACAAAGTCGAAAATGTCGTTTCGGCGATTCAATCGCAGGAAAATCAAACCGCGATTACCCAGGAAACACAGCTCGCGGCATGCCATCTCAACAATCGCCTGCGGCAGGGCGATTCGCAGCCGCTCGTCGAGCTGCTCAGTCGGCTGAATCGCAATCCGGACGGGAACGACTACCAGTTCGGTCAGCGGCTAATGCCGTTTATCACGTGCTTGCGCGACGCGCTCAATGAGTCGGGCCAGCCGTGGTCGGCGGAGGAATGTACGGCCATTGCGGCACAAATGAGGGATTTCTTCAAGAACCGCGACTATATCTATTTCAACGACTACCAAGCCTTCAATTCCCTGTTTGCGGCGATGCACAGCCGGGTCGACAACCGCGACACCGTGCAAAAATGGTGGAAGGAGCTGCCGGAGAATAGTCGCAGCCAGATGAAAAATCGTGGGTTCAAGGACGATATCTGGAAGCTCGGCCTGCGGCTGGTCGGCCCCCCCACGCCCGAAAACGTGGAAGCCAGGGTCCAATACGTCGAGGGTGTGCTCGGCTTCGCAGTCGATCTGGGTTGGGTGCGATGGAATCGAGGTCAACAGTATCACCTGGTCGGAATCCAGAATACTCCGCTCTTTGCCGGAGTTGTAAATTCGGGATTGCTAACGAAGGAAGAGCTTACGCAGCATGGCGAGGCACTGGTCGGCGACGTTAACAATGTACCCCTGGTGACGGCGGCGTGGGCCGAATGGTTGCTGGCCAATCAGGAATTCGAGCGGGCGGCCGCAAACTGGCGGTGGGTGATCGATATCGAGTTGAAGCCGGACGACAAGAAACCGTCGGAGCAGAAGGTTGGCTATGTATTCAAGCTGGCGCGGGCCCTGCAAGGTGCGAGAAAGTTCGACGAAGCCCAAGCCGCGCTGGCAAGCCTCGAGGGTAAAGAGATCCCAGGTCCGGAGCGTGGCAACTTAACACGAATCAAGAAGCAATTAGAAGAAGAAGTCAAGAACTCGGAGAAAACCAGTCAGCCGGACGACGAAAAGAAAACAGCGCCCGCCGCTGGCGACGAACCGGCCGATTCCCGGCCGGCGCCGCCTGCTACCACCGGGGAAACCAACGATTCCAAGGCGGCAGCATGACGGCAGACGCGGCCCGGGTTTCTGCCTCGCTTGCTATCCTTTTCCAATGAAACACGGATATAATCAGCCTGAATGGTAGGTACGACCATCCTCAATTCCAGAGGCCTTCGACATGCCAGCTCCCCAACATCCGACTGAGCGGTTCCTCGACGCGGTGCGCCGTCAGCTTAATCGCCATCATCTGTGGACGACGATGATCTGGACGATTGCGGCCGCGGCCGGCGTGCTCGTGCTGCTGGGGATCGCTTTTGTGGCGCGCGGCTACGCCATTCCGCGCGTCGCTATTTTCGCGACGCTGATGCTCTCGGCCATTGCCGGATTGTTGGCGTACGTGCTGCGGCAGTTCACGTTCGATGGTGCGGCGCGAGTTGCCGATCGTTTCTTTCACCTGCACGACGCCATCACCTCTTACAGGCACTTCGCGCGTGCCGGACGCAACGACGGTTTCTATCGTTTGCAAGCCGAACAAACTCGCGAGCGAGTCGAGCCGCTCGATCCGCAGCAGATCAAGTACCAGTTCCCTCGCCGTGGCACGGCGCTGGCAGCCTGCCTGGTCGCGATCGCGGTGCCGCTTGGCCTGCAAGGGCCCAGCGAGAAAGTGCTTCGCGAGCAAGAGCTGGCCGCTGCCACGTCCGAGGCCACCGCCACCATCAACGAAGAATTGGCCCAAAAAGTCGATGAGCTGCGCGACGACTCGCCGGATGGCGAGGAGCGCGAATTGCTCAACCCCGATGAGCTCCGCCAAATGGTCGCCGAGTTGCGCGAGACGGGCGACCACATGGAGGCGTTGCGTCAATACTCGCAACTGGAACGGAAGCTGAACGAGGCCCGGCTGGCCTTGCAAAACAAGCGCGACCAGCAGCTCCTCGAGCGGGCCGCCCGCGAACTGGAGAACAGCCGCGAGACGCAGCCGCTGGCCGAGCAGCTCAAGCAGAAGAATTACGATCGTGCGGCCGAGCAAATGGAGAAGATGACGCCGCAAGCGGACGGCAAGCCGTTCGATAAGCAGCGTCAGGAGCTGGCCCGCCTGAAAGCGGCCGCCCAGCACATGGCCGCGGCCGCCCGCGCCGCCCGATCCTCTGCCAAAAATGCCAAGTCGGCGACCGGCAGCGGGAACAGTTCAAGCAGCGCAGGGGCCAGCGGCGCGGCCGGCGAAGGCGGCGAAATGGCACAGACCATGGAAGACCTGGCCGCGTCGGTCGCCGATCTTGATCAGTCGCTCGACGAAGCCGAGCGGCAGGTCGAACAGCGCGGCGAATGTGATGCCCAGCAGCAGGGCGAATGTCAGGCCTGCAGCAAGCGCGTCGGCGACAGTCTCTCGAAGCTCTCGAAGCAATTGAAGAAGCTGGCCATGCGGCAGCGTGCCGACCAGCGGCTGTGCAAGCTGTGCCAGGCCTGCAGCCAGTGCCAAGGCGAATTGTGCTCCATGTGCGAGAGTCCCAACGCCGGCGGGAAGAAGGCCGGCATGGGCACCAACATGGCCCGCCGAGACGAGCGCGACGACCTCGTCGACAACGGCCAGACGACGCAGCTCAAGGGCACGAAAGGGCAGGGGCCGTCGCTCACCACGGTCGAGACGGCCGAGGACGGCAGCGGCATCTCCACGCGCCGCGCCGTCGATCGCCAGCGAACATTCCAGCGTCAGTTCGAATCGTTTGTCGCGCGAGAGGACATTCCCGACGAGGTCAAGGACGGCGTGAAACAATACTTTCAAGTCATCCACCAGACGACTCCGGAATTGACCCGCCAGGAGACCCGACCCGATGCCGGCGACGGAAAGTGAAGTACGCGAAGCCGTTGAACGTTTTCTCTCCACCTTTCACCGAATCCGCAATGAGATCAGCAGGTTCATCGTCGGTCAGCACGACACCGTCGAGCACGTGCTGATCGCCGTGATCAGCGGCGGGCACGTGCTCCTGGAAGGCGTTCCCGGCCTCGGAAAGACGGCCCTCGTCAGCACGCTGTCCAAATCGCTCGACCTGAAGTTTCAGCGGATTCAATTCACGCCCGATCTTCTGCCGGCCGACGTCGTCGGCACGCAGGTCTTCGCCGAGCGCGACGGGCGGCGCCAATTGGTGTTCCAGCCGGGGCCCGTGTTCTGCAACGTGCTCCTGGCCGACGAGATCAATCGGGCCACGCCGAAAACCCAGTCGGCCCTGCTGGAAACGATGCAGGAAAAGTCGGTCACCGTCGCCGGTCAGACCCATTTGCTCGACATGCCGTTCTTCTGCCTCGCCACGCAGAATCCCATCGAGCAGGAAGGCACGTTCCCGCTGCCCGAGGCGCAGCTCGACCGATTTTTCTTCAAACTATTCGTGAAGGTGCCAAATCACGAGGAGTTTTCTGAAATCCTCAATCGCACCGGCGGGGCGATTCTGCCGGAAATCGCCGCCGTCGCCACGGGCGAAGACGTGCTCGACATGGGCCGCACGCTTCGCGACGTGCCGATCGATGGCGACGTACAGGACTATTTGATCCGCATTGTACTGGCGACCCATGCCACGAACGAACACGCGCCGGATGCCGTCCGTAAATACGTGCGTCACGGCGCGTCGCCGCGCGGGGCCCAGGCGATGCTGGCCGCCAGCCGCGGTCGGGCGCTGCTCCAGGGCCGGTATCATGTGTCGCGCGACGACGTCGTCGCCGTGGCCGCCCCGGCGCTGCGGCATCGCATCATTCTCAATTTCGAAGGCGAAGCGGAAGGCATGCGCACCGACGACGTGATCGCCAAGGTCATTCAGCAACTTTCATAATCGACTCCTGCCGCGAGCCAGCCGCCCGACATGCTCACGGACCCCGCCTTCATCCGCCGGCTCGATTCACTCTACTTGCTCGCCCGCAAGGTGCTCGGCGGCTCGTTGCAGGCCGATCGCAAGAGCATGCGGAAGGGCACCGGAATTACGTTCGCCGACTATGCGGAGTACTACTACGGCGCCGACTACCGGGCCATCGACTGGCGGATTTACGCCCGCTTCGAGTCGCTCGTGATCAAGCTGTTTGAGCTGGAAGAGGATGCGACCGTCTATCTGCTTGTCGATTCCAGCCGCTCGATGGATACAAAGTTCCTCTACGCGCGGAAGCTGGCCGCGGCGCTGGGGTACATTACGCTCAAGAGCCTCGACCGGCTCGTCGTCTACTCACTGGCCGACGAACTGCGTTCGCTCTTGGATTCCTGCCGCGGCAGCGCCAAGGTGCTGGCCTTTCTGCGGTCGCTCGAGGCAGCGTCCACGTTCGGCGTCGACACGCGGTTCACCAATGTGGCGCGTGTCTTCCAGGCCCGCCACCGCCGCCGCGGGCTGGTGATCGTGTTCTCCGATTTCCTGTTTCCCGACGGCTTTGAAGAAGGGCTGCGGTTCCTGCAGTTCCACGGCCACGACGTGTATTGCCTGCAGATTCAGGACGAGGGCGACACCCGCTGCACGTGGAAAGGCGACGTCGACCTGGAGTGCGTGGAAACGTCGCGCCGCAAGCGAGTGACCATTTCTCCGCGCGAGGCACGGCAGTACGAGCTAGCCGTCGCCGAGTGGAACGAAAGCTTGCGGCAGATGTGCGCGCGCAGCGGCATCGGCCTGGCCTACACCACCACCACGCCGCCGTTCGAATCCGTCGTGCAGGGCATACTGTGTCGCGGGGGCCTGGTGGCATGACGTTCCTCCAGCCCGCCATGCTGTGGTCGCTCGTGGTGCTGCTGCCGCTGGCGGCGATTTACTTTCTCAAAGTCCGCCCGCGGCGAAAGCCCACCACCGCCTACTTTCTTTGGGAACGGATCTTTCAGGAGCGCCGCGCCAGCAGCCTGTTCCAGCGGCTTCGCGATGCCTGGTCGCTGTTGTTGATGTCGCTCGCCGCCGCCGCCGTGTGCTTTGCGCTCAGTCAACCCGAGTGGGCGGACGAACGCAAGGACATGATCCTCGTCGTCGACACCAGCGCGTCGATGTCGACCCGCGAGGGCCGCTCCTCACGCTTGGAGCTGGCCACCGACGTCGCCCGCGAGATCGTCGAGGGGCTCAACGGCAATCAGCTCGCGGCCGTGGCCACCGTCGACGGCCGGCTCGCCTACCGATCGCACTTAACGAATAACCCGCGCGAAATGCTCGACGCCATCGACGCGATCCGGCCTAGCGGCAAGTCGCTCGACCTCGCCGCGCTTCCCACCGGCAAGGAATGGGAGGGCTCGGATCGAAAGTACCGGCTCGTGTTCATCAGCGACGGCGTGTTCGACGAATCCGCACTGCCGCCGCACGTCGAGTTAGTGAAGGTGGGCACCACGCGCGACAATCTGGGGCTGGTCGCAGCCGATTTGGCGTATCTCGCCGGCAGCGCCCGCCGCCTGGGTTTCTATTATCAGGTGGCCTCCACGTTCGGCGAGCCGCAGCACGTCGATCTCTCACTCAGTTTCGTCGACACCGCGGGCCACGAGCAGATTTTCAAAGTGATTCCGCTCCAAGTCAAACCGGGCATCAACCCGCCCGAATCGTTTGAGCTGCTCGATGCGCCGGCCGGTCGCTGGCTCGCGCGACTCGATATCGCCGACGCGCTGGCCGAAGACAATGAGGTGTTTTTAGCCGTCGCCAAGCCGGAGCCCATCCGCGTCGCCGTCGAATCGACCGACCCGTTCTTCCTGGAGAACAGTGTGCACGCATTCTCGCGGGGCGATGGAATGTTAATGCTCGTCGCGAAGAAAGCCGACGAAGCGAATCGGCCGGACGTCGTGTTGGCAAAATCAACTTCGCCCCAGGCTGCAAACTTGATCATCTTGCAGCCGTCCGGCGAGTCCGAGTGGTGGACCGGTCTGGGGGAGGAAGTGGTCGCCGGCCCGGCACGCGTGTTGGTCGAGGGTCACCCGGCGCTGCGGCATCTCGACGCCGCGTCGATTCCGTTTGTCGGAGCACGCCAGCTCACGCCGCCGCCCGGCGCGCAAATCCTCGTCGCCGACGACAGCGACGTCCCTCTCATCTACAAACACCGCCACGAAGGCCGCACCGCGCTTGTCGTCAATATCGACCCCGTGGCGGCCGACTTTTACTTCAGCGCTTGGTTCCCGGTGCTGGTCCACTCCGCCGCGACGCACCTGGCGGGGCGCGAGAATCCGCTCTCCGCCGCCTATCGCCCCGGCGAGGCCGTGCCCATCCCCGGCGGCAAAGACGACGTCGTCACGCGAATCACGGCACCTACCGACAACCCCGACGCGATCACCTCTCCGAGCGACTCCAAGTTAAGTGAAGCCACGGCGAACGCCGCCGGCACGGAAATCCGCGGTCCTTGGTTTTCCGCGGTCGAGCAGTTCGGCTTCTATCACCTGGCCAACGCCGCCGGCCAGCACGACTTCGGCGCCAACTTGTTCCGCGCCGACGAGTCGCTCGTGAACAACCCCGAATCCAAGAGCAACAATCAGCCGCTCAGCCGCGGCCGCTCACCCGCCCAATGGCTCACTCTGCTGGCGATCGTTGTGCTCGCCGCCGAATCGGTGCTGTATCACCGGCGAAAGGTGGGCTGAGCCGTGTGGGAATTTGTCTCGCTACGACCGCTTGGCTGGCTGTTAGCGATCATTGTGATCGTCGTCATCGCCGCGCGATTCAGCCTCGTCGATCGCCCGCCCCTGTTGCGTTGGC
>JBIOWO010000123.1:0-10454 GCA_044868555.1 Lacipirellulaceae bacterium
CGCCCCAGATCATGGCGAATGACCTGGGGCGTTGCCCCAGCCACCCGCCTCCCGAGCCGATTTCGACGCTCCTGCGGCCCAATTTTCGCGATCTGCCGTCAAAAACGGCATTCTTGGCGGCCTTCGCAGGGCAAAAAGTTGTTGAGCCGCCCGATTGTCCGAGTAAAATAAAAAATTGAGAAACTGGCGCCCGGATCGGCGCCGGCCCGGGCCCGCCCGAACGCAGGATTGTTGCGTTCTGATTTCGGTAACAGAGATTCCTTGGCGTCAATGCAGGCATTGGGCTCCGCCGCGTTGAACCACCAGCAGGCCGACGTCCGCTCGAAATCTCGGGCGGCTTGATTCGCTCCTCCCAACGTCGGCTGGAACAGATTCTTTAACATCGCAGTCACCAATAGTTGTTGATGCACCCGCCGTGCGCACGATAGTCGTGCGACGGCCAAGCGGAACCGTCAAATCTCTAACCGCCAGCGCAGCAAGTCGGATTTGATCCCGGAGTAGATCTAATGAGCCTGACAAACCGGTGCCTTCCCTCGCAAGGCACATGCTGCGCGCCCACGCGGCAACGTCCCTGGGCATGGCGAGCTATCGCCGTTGCCTCGCTTTGGGCCGCGTGCCTCGCGGCCACGATCCCGGCGTCCATCGCCGCGGCGGACGACGAACCGGATCAACTGGCCACCAGTGGCCTCTATCTCCAGTCCGGCTCGGGACAGGCGCCAGGTCCCTTTGTCGGCGCCTTCGAGCTCAACACTCTGCTCGGCGCCCAGCGGTTCTACAATGCGGGCCTCACCGGCGCAAGCGCAGTCATGGCCA
This sequence comes from Lacipirellulaceae bacterium, assembly GCA_044868555.1. Taxonomy (GTDB): domain Bacteria; phylum Planctomycetota; class Planctomycetia; order Pirellulales; family Lacipirellulaceae; genus JABDGM01. The sequence continues at coordinate 814 of JBIOWO010000123.1, forward strand.
ATGTCGAGGCCGGCAACATCTGGACCGGTCATGAAACGCTCTCGCACGTCCAACTGATTCCCACCAGCGGTGCGGTCGGCGACGCAGACCGGCATGCCACCTGGGTCGGCATGGTCATGGGCGGCCGGCCGACAGTCAACGACTCGGCCCACAACTATCAGCGCGGTCTCGCTCCTGATGCGCAATTGTTTTCCGGCGCCATCGCGACCGGTTGGGCGGGAACTCGTTACAGCACCAGCTTCTTCTTGAACTTTTCTGCTCTCTCCACCTTGGGGCCGTATCGGGCGGCGTTCATTTCCGGGCTCACCGCCCCGAGCGGCAGCACGCGGACGGCCGACGTCATCAATTCCAGCTACGTTTTCGATCTCGGCACGACGACACGAACTGGCACCGATAATCTGACGGGCACGCTCGACGCCCTCATCAGCGAAAATCCGCGGACGCTCCTCACCTGGGCAGTGGGCAACACGTTGCCATCCGGCGCCGGGCCGAACCGCGTTCTCAGCGCGGCCAGCGGCTACAACAACATGGGCGTGGCCGCGCTCGCGCCCAACGGCGGCGCCTTCGACGTGGCCAGCGTATTCAGCAATGGCGGGCCGAACGACTATAGCGACCCCTTCACGTTCGTGTCGGCGATCCGCCAGGTGGTCGACATCGCCGCACCGGGCGAAAACTTCTCGCCTGCCTACTACGGTGGCGAAACGGGCGGCAACGGGCCCACGCTCGCGGGAGTGGCGAGTGGTCCGGCCGGCGGGCCCGATTGGTACTCGAAAAACGTCTCCGGCACCAGCTTTGCCGCGCCCACGGTGGCCGGCGGCGCCGCCCTGCTCTACGATGCCGCTCACACCCGCCTTGCATCCACGCCCGACGCCCGCGACGCCCGCGTGATGAAGGCCGTGCTCATGAACGCGGCCGACAAAACCACCGGCTGGAACAACGGCCAAGGCGCCCATCCGAACGGCAACGGCGGCGTGCTCACCACGCAGGGCCTGGACAATCGCGTCGGCGCCGGTCGGATGAATCTCAGCCGCGCGTTCGAGCAGTTGCTGTGGGGCACGGCCGACGTGGCCGGCACCGGGCAGGGCAACCTCGGCCCCGTCGACCGCAGCGGATGGGACTTCGGCCAGGTCGCCCAGGGAACCAACAACGACTACCTGATCGGGCAGATCCTTCCGGCCGGCTCGAAGGTCAATGCCACGCTCGATTGGTTCCGCGATCGAAACACCGTCGGCACGACCAGCTTCACCGACGCCAGTTTCGACAACCTGGACCTCGAGCTGTGGGAAGCGGTCGGCGGCGTGGCCACCAATCTCATTGCCGAATCCAAAAGCACCTACAACAACGCCGAACACTTCAGCTTCAACTTGCCCAAGACGGCCCAGTATCTACTGCGCGTGCACTGGACGTCGGAGCTGTTCGACCTGGTCGCCGACACGAACAGCGAGCACTACGGACTGGCCTGGTCGGTGGCCGTGCCGGAGCCGGGGACGATCTTGCTGGCCGGCTGGGCGATCGCCGCCCTCTTGGTAGCGAATCGCCGCCGCCGCGCTTTTGGTGGGCCAGGTCGAGCCAGGTGGGGCGTTCGTTGTAGAGGTTCGTCTGGGTCGTTTTATCAGATGCTTCGCGCACTCTCGGACTTTAGCGGTACGACGTGCCGGCTTCAGAGGGCTTCGGCACTGGGAGATGGAGGACTCGGTACGGAGTACTGAGTACTGTACTTTGTACTGCGTACTCAGTACGCTGTACGTCGTGGAGTAAGCCAATGGCTGCTGCGCGAGCGTTTACTGAGCTTCTGTTCTGGCAGCGGGCCAGAAAATGGTCGGCGGACATCTTCGAGCGCACACGGCAATCGCCGTTCAATCGCGATCAGCGGCTCGTGGTGCAAGTCAACGATTCGTCGGAGTCGGTGATGTCGAATATGGCCGAAGGATTCGGCCGCGGGACGCAGGCGGAATTCATCACGTTTCTCGGCTATGCGCTTGGCAGCCTCGATGAAACGCAGTCGCATCTTTGTGCCGCTTACGATCGTGGCTACTTGGACAAGGAAGAGTTCGAGCGGTTGTACCGTGAGGGGACGGCGATTCGGAAAATTACCGTGGGTTTCATTCGTTCGATGATCTTGCCACGTGGCGGTGTTCGCACTCTTGGCATGCGGCCGAATTGGTCGAACCAGGTGTGGGAGATCTATGAGCGCGTCACCGGGCAGCCAAGGCCGGCGATGTTTGTCGAGGGAAGTGAGGAGTCGGCGTTTCCGATGCGGAAGGGAGGGCGGACGGTTGGGTAGGTGTGCGAACGGAGGAGTGAGTCCTTCGGTACAAAGTACTTGGTACTGCGTACTCAGTACCAGGTTCAAGGCGGCAAAACAAAACGAGTCCCCGACTTGCTTACCGGGGACTCGTCGTCTTGTTGTTTCAAACCAAATGCTTCACCGGGAAACTGGGGCGTTGCCCCAGCCACCCGTCGAGTCTCGGAGAGACTCGGCTACAGCAATTACGCACTCGTGCCGCAGCAGATCGGCGTGTTGTTGAACGAGATGTAGCAAGCGCAGCCTGATTCGCAGCAGGTGCTCAGGCATTGGCAGCAGGCTTGGATCATCGCCGCACACGACTTGTCGCCCGACGTGCAGGTGATGCAGCAGCCGTCCTTGGTGTACTCGCACTTGCAATTGCCGCAGCACAGATTGACCTGGCAGCATTGAATGCCGTTCCAGGTGCAATAGCAGCTGCACAAGCCGTCGGACAGCATGCGGCACAGGTTCTGCAGCGTGCCGCAGCCGACTTCGTCTTCGCAGCGGCAATTGATCTTGAAGCCGCCGGCGCACTTTTCGAAATCGATAATGCACCGCGGCAGCACGCACCAGTTGGCCGACGCCGGCGAACCGGCCGGGAACGTCCCGGGCTGCCAACCCTGGATCGGGCCCGAGAACGGCGCAACCGCCGACGAACCACGTTCGAGCACAGCACTAGATGACATGACGCAGACTCCTTCCAATTGGCCAACCGCGACGGAGAACGTGGGAGGAAAGTTGCTTCCCAAAGATTGCCACAGTCCGTCGTCGATTGGCAGGTGATTGCGAAACTTCCCGCCGCGGCGGGTCAGCGTCGCGGGCCGAAAAAAAATAGCCTCCCGACGTTGGGTGAGCAGACTAGCAGGACTTTTTGTAAACCTCTGATGGCAATAGCGTCAATTGCAGCTTGCGACAAACTTTTGGCTATCATGCTAGCACGACGCCATAAGACAGGTACGAAGTTTGCACAAAATGTGCGCTGGATGCTGGCACGTGCGAGGAAAGACTGGCGAGCGGCGAAAGACTTATCCGAATGCATATCTTAGGAAGAGTGCAAAGCTTCGCACGCGCCCCGGAAGTTTAGGCAACCGTAGAATAAACTGCGGACGATGCTATCAAATGACGATGAACTTAGTGATGCTTGCACGCGAATTGGGGCGCCATCATGTTCGAAAATCGAATAAGTGGATATGACATGGGCCTGGGCGATCAACAGCAAGGTCCGTCCGGTCAGCCGATGCCGGTCCATTTGGCGTTGTTACGTGGCATGCAAGCATCCGCGCCGCGACCAGCTCAAGTGAGCACCGCGGACATCTATCAAGCGGCCGTCAACCGAGCCATTCACGATCACGAGCTCGACAAGCTGTTCAATCCAGACTTCTACGACTATCAGATTTGAGTACGCGGCGCCGCCGCGCTAGGGTTCGCTCAATATCTGCTGCCAGCACTGGTGAGTTGACCGACTGGAGCGATTGCGCGTTCAGTCGCGTGGGACTCTGCCGATTGCGAAAGCAATGCCTCGGGTGGCACGCCCAGAGCGTCGAGCGATCGGCGTGGTAATTGGACGCACAGGATTCCAAGCCCTTCGCCGGGAGCTCGTGGACGCGCCACTCAAACACTTGTTTTTCGGCCCAGATTTGCAATTTCCAGGAATTTGCCGATTTTTGGCGAACCCGCCTGCCGACGCTGGTGTCTAAGGGGTCGCTTCCGGCCTCGAAGACGGTCTGGGCGGATTTTGGCGGCTATCGGCCGCCGCGGTTCGCTTGACTTCACCCGGTGGCCGTGAGAAGCTTGGGATAGCTGGGTTGAAGTTCCCCCAGCGAGCCCCCGGCAAGGGTTTGAGCTTTTTTTCGAACGTTTGGTTCTCTTTCGAGCCGCGCACTGCGCAGCGAGGAAACGATGCATTCCAACCACTTCGACAACATGATTCTTGGCACCATCTTCCATGGCCAAGGTTCCGTGATTGCCGTCGACGGTACGCATCGGACGTCGCTGCGCAAACTGGTAGCCACGTATGTGCGCGGCCTCTCTTTGCGCCTCGGCGATTGGCGCGCGCTAGCCCTTAAGCGCGCCGCCATATGGTGCGCGACGCCAGCCCTGGCGATTTGCCCGAGTAATTCGGCAAATCGCCGCCAGCGCCACCAGCGCTGGATGTCGGGCGTCGTCGTCGACCCCGGCACAGTCGGCGTCCGCTAGTTGGACCGGGTCGCCCCAGCGACCGCCAATTAGAAGTGTGACTTCCGCCGGCTGAGCGAGCCCCGCATCGCGATGTGTGCGCGTGTTTTTGCCCACATCCGATCCACGGGGCGGATGCTGTCTGCAAAGGCTCCCCCGATCGTCCGAACCCAGGGCGGTCGCTTCCGAAAGTCGAGAGAACCATGTCCGCACTGCTTTACGAAATCGAAGACGAAGAATCCACTTCCCTGGAGTTCCTGGTCGAGGCTGCGCAGGCCGGCGATCGGGACGCGTTCGGCGAACTGGCCACGCGGTTCGAGCCGATGGTCTACGCCATCGCGTACCGCCGGCTGGGCAATCATGCCGAGGCGCAGGAGCTGAGCCAGGAAGTGCTGGTCAAGGCGATGCAGAAGATCGACCAACTGAAGGTGCCGGCCGCGTTTGGCGGCTGGCTCCGGTCGATCACCGTCCGCCTGGCCATCAACCGGCAAGTGCGGCGAGCGCCGTCGATCGCGACGGAGCCGCAAACGCTCGAGGCCACGTGCGTCGAGACGCGGACGCCGCTGGATGCGGTGCTGGCCAGCGAGCGGGCGGCCCAAGTTCGCGGCGGCCTGGCCCGGCTCGGTGATCTCGATCGGACCACGCTCGAAGCGTTCTACGTGCGCGGCCAGTCGCTGGCCGAGATGAGCGCGTCGTTCGCCGCCCCGATCGGCACGATCAAGCGGCGGCTGCACGTCGCGCGGAAGCGCCTGGCGCGGCAACTGGAAACGGCCTCGGCCGTGTAATGTTTTTCGAAAACTTCCCCTTTGCCCCGGGGATGCCTCGACGGTGCGCCGTTGGGGCATCCCCCTTCTTTTGAATACTACCGTGCTTCTGGCGCAACCGGTTCGTAGACCTCGATCTCGACAATCCGCAGCGCGTTCGCCCCGCGCCGCGGTTGCCGGGTGTCTGCTTGGGCCACTTCGTCTGACCGCGCCTCCGCCGGCTCATTCGGCGCGTCGCCCAGCTCGACGATTTGCGCGAATGGGTCGTCGTCGACCGTGGCACCGACGAGCTCCACGCGCAGGCGGCGTCCGCGCGTCGGCGGGAAATTGAAATGGATGTAGCCGAGGCTCCGCTCGGTATTGCCCGAAAAGACCGGCTTATCGCCGACGTGAATGCGGATCGGGTAACTACGATTGCGCCAGTCGCCCACCTTCATCGTGATTTCACTCACGTCTGCCTCGCGCTCGAGTTCGTACGCGATCCAGCCGTTCGCCAGGTCATTGCCGTTGTCCCAGCTGCTGGCCTCATTGTCGTCGTAGCTTAGTGACGCGCGATCGGCGTTCGTTCCCGCCGCCGCCCGCGCAACCGGCACCGCGATCCGTGTCGGCGTCACTGAATCGCCTGGAGGAGTAGGCCCGCGTGCGACATTCGGGCGCAAGTCTCTGTCGCGGCGAAAGTGAGTCCAGCCATCCGTGACGGCAACCGAGTGAGATTCGAGCTCGGCGGTTGCCGGCGCGAGACCCTCGGAGTTGGCCTCCAGTTTGATTCTCCCCGCGGTGGTGGCTGAACGCACGAGCACGCGGTTGATGCCGCATTCCACGGGCAAGCTCGTCGCCCGGATGTAGTTGTCCGGTCCCTGGGCGATCCCGCCGCGCCACTCGGCCGGTCCCGTCAACTTGAAATCGATCGTATTCAAAGCCGTCGGGCAGCGCTTACCCGTGGCGTCGACCACCTCGACGTCGAACAGCGCCAGATCGGCGCCGTCGGCGATCAACCCGGTGGGGCCTGTGTGGGGAGTGAGCCGAATGGCGGCCGGCTCACCCGCCGATTCGAGCGCCGCTTCCGCCAATTTGTTGCCGGCGCCGTCGTAACCGACCGCCTTGAGGGTGCCGGGTTCCCACGCCACCTTGGCAAAGGTGAACAGGAATCGGTGGCTGTTCGTGCCAAAGCCGAGCGAGCGACCATTGAGCATCAACTCGACCTTGTCGGCGGACGAGACGACGTACACATCCTTCGACACACTGGGCTTGTAATTCCAATGGCCGATCAAGTGGATTCCGTGCCGTTCGACGTCGACCCATCCGTTCCACATCACCTGGTGAGCAAAGTAGCCGTCCTTCGGCAATCGCATGGCGTCGACTTCGCCGCTGCGGCGATAGTTTTCCGAGCCGCGGAAGTGCGTGTTGGTGTCGGAGAAGATGATGTTGACGCCGCCCGCATTGACGCGGGCGCCAGTGCCGGGGCGCTCGCGCCAATAGTCGTACCAGCGCACGACGTCCTCGACGGCCTGCGAGTCCTGATTTCGGTTGTACGCGGGCCCCTGGCCGTCGCCGGCGCCATCGGCGTGAAACGGCGGGCTATCGCTGTCCCACCATTTGCGGAGCGCCTCGTCGCGCGAATATTCCGTCATCCACAGCGGCTTGGCGGCGCTCTTGTTGATGTACAGCATTTCGCCGCCCCATTCGGCCGTCTCGCTGGCGAGCATCTCTCGGCAGCCAATGGCCCGGCCGCCGTGCGGGTCGTACTGGTCGCGTACGGCTTTCATTTCCGCCATATGGGATTCGCTAATCCCCTTGTTGCCCGACTCGTAAAAAATGATGCTGGGGTTGTTGCGGTTGTAAATGATGGCGTCGCGCATGACGAGCACGCGCTGCTCCCACCGACGTCCGCCAACATCGCCTTCCGAGTCGCCCGCCGGCATCGCCTGGATCAGCCCCACGCGGTCGCACGACTCAACGTCCTGTTTCGACGGCGTCACGTGCATCCAGCGGACCAGGTTGGCATTGCTTTCGACCATCGTGCGGTTGCTGAAATCGCTGAGCCACGGCGGCACGTCGACGCCGACGGCCGGCCATTCGTTCGTGGTCCTTTGCGCGTAGCCTTTGAGGTGCAGCACGCGATCGTTGAGCTTGAGTACGCCGTCGCCGAAGCTGGTCTTGCGGAAGCCGGTGCGCGTGGTCACCTCGTCGACGATTCGGCCATCGACGCGGAGCCGCGTCACGACGTCGAACAGATGTCCGAATCCCCAGCTCCAGAATTCCAGGCCCTTCACGCGGCTTGTTGCGCGGACCGTCGTCGTCGCCTGGGGCGCGAGCGTCGCCTCACCACCGTCGAAGGTGGCGACTGGGTTCCCGGCCGTGTCCTGGAGGACGACCTCGAAATGGAACGTGCGGTCCGTTTCGTGCTCGTTGCGGACCTGAGACTCGACGGTGATCGTGGCGGCCTTGTTTGGGACGTCGTAGTCGGTGCCGTAGACATAGACACCCGTGGTCTCAAGATTGGAGTAGAGCGGGAACGTCTGATACAGCTTGTCCGTCACGTGGAGGTTCACACTCTTGTTGATGCCGCCGTAGGGAACGTTGAAATTGCGATCGTTCCACTGGTAGTTGGAGCCGGTCGCGCGTTCCCGATATCGCCAGGAGCTATCGATCCGGGCGGCCAGCACGTTGTTGCTGCCCGGCGGATTTACCGCATCGGTGATGTCCAACCCAAACGCCATCACGCCGTTTTCGTGCAGCCCGATGTGCTTGCCATTCAACCAGAATTCGCCGGCAAAGCGCACGCCTTCGAATTCGAGGAACACTTTCTGCCCCTCGCTGCCGAGCGGAAGTCGAAAGTGCTTCCGATACCAGGCGACCCCGGTTGGCAGCCGGTTGATCGCCAGCCGAAACGCATCATCCTCGTTCCAGGCGTAGGGGGTGGTGACACTTTTCCACGTCGAATCGTCGAAACCAGGCTCCTGGGCGCCAGGCAGATCGCCCACCAACACTTTCCACCCCGGGTTGAAATTCAGCTTGGCGCGAGGTTGCTGAGCGAAGACCCAGGTTGCCGATGCGGCGCAAACTAGGGGGACCAAGGAGATAATCAAGAAGTGCCGCATGTCTCGCCCGGCAGGGTGTTAGGGATTCGACGCGTCGTCGCGACTCCCGGACATTTTAGCATGGTCAATAGTCGGCCGTCAGCGATGGGCCGGCGGCGACGCAACTCGCAAAAAACGGCTCTCGGGGCTGTTCGAGACGGCCGCAGCTGTTTGAGCCCCCGTCCGCATGAGACAAGTTGGTTATCCTGTGCCCCGGGGATGCTCGGACGGTCTAAACCGCCCGGGCATCCCCTTCTTTCTTGTCGCGACTTTTACTTGGTCGTTCATCAGTCACACCGGAAGTCGATGCCGCATCCTGGTTGAATAGCGCGCGGTCTAGCCCGCGAACGCGTTCTTCGAAGTTGCCTGCACAGGGAATTGCGATTTCGAGTTTTCGAAAACTTAATCACGCAGTCGCTTGAACTCGTGCTTCGGCGGCGCTATGCTACCGGTGCAAAAGTTGGAACGCCTTTTACCGTTCTTGTCTACGCGGCACCTTGCAAGGTAATCGCCGCGGCGACCGAGCTGACGAAGGCAACATTCTGTGTACTCGGCCGCCGCGCGTGCGCGTTGCTCATGAAGAGCAGTTCGTCTTAATCGGACGATTCTGGCCAGGCTGCTTTCCAAATCGTCCGCAGCGCCGTTCCGCAATTATGTCGGGTAGCTCGGCTACTTCTTGATTGCAATTAGGGAGGACCAATTGATGAGATATTTTTCACTACGGCTCTTCTTAGCGGCGGCGGTCGCGGTTTCAATTGGGCAAAACGCTGCGGCGCAGATTTCTTGGGACGGTGGCAACGCCACGTTCGTGTGGGGAGACAACGGCAACTGGAATCCCGACGGCAGCCCGGCGGGCATGGCCGTCTCGATCGGCAATCTGGCCGCGGCGACAAACGATACGACGCTGATCGACGCCGCTTACAGCATCAACTCGCTAACGATTACCAACGGCGCCGACGTCGTGAACAGCACCGACAGCGGAGCGACCAATGACTTCGAACTAGTTGTCAATGGCAACACAACGGTGAGCGATGCGGGCAGCTCGATCGTAATTTTCGGTGGCGACCCGGACGGACTCGATACAAACAATTTGACTATTGGCAACGGCGGACAGGTCGTCCTCAACTCAACAACGGCGCAGGGCACGGCGGTCGTGGAGGTCGACGGCGACACGGGGACGGGCCTTTTCAGCATCAACACTGGCGGGACGCTGGGCGGTACCGGCCGGATCGATCTCGAGGCTGCTCCCGTCGCGGCCACGTCGCTGATTGTCAATGACGGCTCAATCATCGCCAACACGCCAGCTCTGTTCTTTGCTCCCCCGGCCGGGACGCT
>JBIOWO010000124.1:0-10551 GCA_044868555.1 Lacipirellulaceae bacterium
TAAGTGAGTAGGTGAGTAGGTGAGTAGGTGAGTAGGTGAGTAGGTGAGTAGGTATTGAATCCGAATACCTACTCACCTACTCACCTAAAAGACCAATTTCCGTCCGCCGTTGATGGGGATGATTTGACCGTTGATGAATGCTGCGGCCGGCGAGGCGAGGAAGCGGGCGACGCTGGCCACGTCTTCGGGTTCGCCCCAGCGGCCGAGGAGCGAATCACGTTGGGCGCGGTCCTGCCATTCGTGCGAAGCGCCTGTGCCCCACCTGGTGCGGATCCAACCTGGAGCGAGGCAGTTGACGCGAACTTCGGGGGCGAGCGATTGGGCCAGGCTGAGCGTGGCCGCCATCACCGCGCCTTTCGTGGCGCCGAACAACTCGCCGCTGTCGCCCGCCATGCCGGATGCGGCCTGGTCCCAACCCATGTTCAGGATCACACCGTTCCCTCGGGCTTTCATCCGCTGGCCGACCGCCCGCGACAGTCGCAGCGTCGCCGCCACGTCGACGCGCCACAGCGCGGCCAACTTTTCTTCAAACGTCCATTTCGCCGCAGCGCCGGTCAGCACGTCGGCGCCGGCGTTGTTGATCCACACGTCAATCGCCCGCCAACTCGATGCCGCGTCAACGAACCGGTCCTGCTCGGCCGGCTCCGCAAAGTCGGCTACCAGCACGTGTGCCGCGCGGCCCAGGGCGCGAATCTCGTCGGCGACGGCCTGTGCCCCGGCCCGATTCTGCCGCGCGTGGACCAGTACGTCGGCTCCCGCACGGGCAAATTCCAACGCGATCGCCCGACCGATTCCGCTGGAACTGCCGGTGACGACGGCCGACTGACCGGAAAGCGAATTGTCGTGTTCAGTTGGCACGAGGATTTGTCGATGCAAGTGCAAGCCGGTGCGATGAACCACACAAAAACAGGCATTCCGCCGCAGACTTCGTTGTAAGCCGGCCGATGCGGCGTCGCAAGCCGTGGATGCAGGCGAGTGGTACAGTTAAGTGTACTCATCTCGCTCCGCGAGATGGTTTCGCTCTCGCGGCTTCGGCCGTGAGCGCAGCCGAACCGAGCGAGAGGAGTAGACTGTCGTCTGCGACGGAAAAATTGCGATGGACTCGACCGATACTTCGACACCGAATGCAGGGCGGCTCGTCGGCGCACGGCGCAAGTGGTTTCCTGTGCTAGTAATCGCCGCGGCCGCCGCCTGGTGGATTCGCCAGTCGATGATCAGCCAGTACCAGACGCTGCTGCACGTTGTGGTCGTGCTAGTGAGCATCATACTGGTCACCTCGTGGTACCTGTCGGACGGCGGGCAGCCGCGGCGGATGCGGCGGTGGATTGTCTGGCCGATCTGGTTGGCGCTGGCCGGTTTCTTTGTCGCCTTTCGACCGGTCTACAACGGCGACATGGGCGTTTACAAATGGCGGCTGCGGTTCGCGTCGCGAGATGACCAACGGATGGCGTCACTGCACGCGGCGGGACGGGCGGAGGATTGGCAGACGACGCCGCGCGATTATCCGCGCTTTTTGGGCACCGGTTATTGGGCAGAGGTGAGCGGCGCCTGGCTGGAAACCGATTGGAAGGCCCATCCGCCGGCCGAGGTGTGGCGGCGCGAGATTGGCGGCGGCTGGTCGGCGTTCGCCGTCATGGGCAACTACGCGGTGACGCAGGAGCAGCGCGGGCCGCACGAGCTGGTGACCTGCTATCGAGTTGACACGGGCGAACCGGTATGGACGCACAGCGACGAGGCGCGTTTCGATCCGACCGATTTGGCCGGCAGCTTGGGCGACATCGGCCCGCGGGCAACGCCTACGCTCCACAACGACCGGGTGTTCACGCAAGGCGGCACGGGCATCGTCAATTGCCTCGACGCCAGAACCGGCGACGTCGTCTGGTCGCACGACACGGTCCAGGAATTCGGCGCGACCGTCACGCTATGGGGCAAGAGCGGCTCGCCGCTCATTGTCGACGATATGGTCGTGATCAGCGTCGGTGCTCCGACTGGCTCCCTCGTCGCCTTCGACATCGACACTGGCGAAGTGCGGTGGGCGGCGGGCCAGCATCAGGCCAGTTATGCCTCGCCCGTTCTCACCGAGTTAGCAGGTGAGCGGCAGATCGTGGTCGTCAACGAGAGCTACGTCACGGCCCATCGGGCGGGCGACGGCAAGGTGTTGTGGGAACACGTGTGGTCGCGCGCAAACGACCGCGACGCTTCCTGTTCGCAGCCGGTTCCGCTCCCCGGCGACCGCGTGTTTCTCTCGAAAGGTTACGGCGTGGGCTCGTCGCTGCTGGCGATTCGGCGCGACGCGGCCGGCCAACTGGCGGCCGAGCCGCTCTGGAACCCGCCGATCAAGCGAGTGATGAAAACCAAGTTCTGTAATGTCGTCCTGCGCGACGGATTTGTTTATGGACTGGATGACGTGATGCTCTCCTGCATCGAGCTAGATACCGGCGCCGTGAAATGGAAGAAACGGCGCGATCCGTCGTTCGGTCACGGGCAAATCATGCTGATCGGCGACGTGATCCTGGTGCTCTCCGAGACGGGCGCACTGGCCCTTGTCGAGGTTTCACCGGATCGCTACCACGAACTGGCGAGCCTGCAGGTGCTCGACGAAGCGAACGTGACGTGGAACAATCCGGCGTTCGCGCCGCCGTACTTGCTAATCCGTAATGCTCGCGAAGCGGCGTGCTATCGGCTGCCAACGAAGAAGTAATGGGAAAAATAGCCCGGCCATCTTGGCCGGAGTCTTGGCCGGAGTCTTGGCCGGAGTCTTGCCGGACGTCGACCCAGGATGGGTCGGCTATATACTTCGCGAGCAGTCCGTCCGGAAGGGTCGACCTACGAAAAGAGCCGCCGGACTTGGCTCGTCCGGCGGCTCGTTCGTGGACTCACTGAATCAGTGAAATCGCGATCTACTTTCTTCGGCGGACGCCGGCCACTGCGGCCAGTCCCAGCATTAACAGCGCCATGCTGGTTGGCTCGGGACTGGAAATTGCTTCCAGCGCGTCGAGGTCGAGCTGCACCGGCACAATGCCGCCGGTGGCCCCGGGGAGGAGGGCTACCATGTCGGACAGAGCGTAGCCCTTATCCCACGGATGTCCGCCGTGGTGCAGGAAGCCGGTGGCACCCGAGGCGTCGAGCCACATGACCTCGCTGCCCGTGGCGTAATAGCCGCTCGGATCGAACGGATTTGTGATTTGGCGGATGCTGAACAGGATTTCGTCCAATAGGATTCCGCCGGGAGTCGTCTCTCGTCCGAAGTCGTCGGGATCTCCCGCGAAGTCGCGGACCATCAGGGCATCCAGATCGACGAGTTGCTGGATATTCGGCACGCTGGTGGGCAGCGGACCGAGATTCGCGATCACCGCGCCAATGATCGCCGGGAGGCCAACATAGGCGGAGCCTGATCCGTTCCACACGGAGACGCCGCTGAGGGCGTCCATTTTCAACGAGTACTTGTCGCTGTCAGCCGTCAGGGCCGGTTCCGGTCCCCACACTTCGAGGCCATCGATGTCCTCCGGCAGAGGCATGCCGTTGATTGCTGCCTGGGGTGCCCACAACCCATGCACGTTGGGCGGGGCGCCGAAGCCGGTCGCCAGTTCGTAGGAAATCTCACCCGCACCGCCAATCACCCTGCCGAGTGCCGGCGGCGCGAGCGGAATCGGTCCGGCGCTGGGAACGGCGTAAGGTGAGGTCGCAAACGGCGGTCCGCCAGCCGGGAACGGCTTAACGGTCGCCGCACGGCTTATGGAATAGATCATATGGGCGTCATCGCTTCGGATGGCGTTGTAGAAGGCATCCCCATGATTGGCGATCGCGTCGATATCGACGTCCGGAGTGAACATTGGCCGAGTCGCGGTGTAGTCCAAGCCATTGTCCACGCCGCCGCTGCCGTCCCAGGCGATGATCTGTTCCGGATCCAGAGCCACACCGGGAGGAGCGATCATGTAGTCGAGATCGTGCGAGTATTCCTTGCCGAGCACCTTCGAAGGCGGCGGCAGGCCAGGACCCAGGATAGCCGGGGTGAAGGGCACGGGCACGTACGGGAACGTCGCCAATGCGGGGCTGACCGCCAGCAGCAGGCCGAGACATCCCAACAGAACGCAACGCGCGGCGAACCCGCGCACATGCATCGAAGTCATTAGACGCTCCCGATGGGGCAGGTGACGAACCAACGTGCGAACCGCCGGTACGCCCCAGGGTACCCGCACGCACTTACACCGTTGCACATTCCCAACCGCTGCCCCGCTTGAGAGCCACGCCTATTCGACGCAGGGCTTACCATCAAGCTAATGCTGGATTGTGCATTAACGGCGTAGCGAATGTCAAGGATTTGACAAGAATGCGGGAAATTATTCTTGTCAAAAGTAGAATGACGCCCTTGGGACCGCCCGAAGGCGTTGGTAGTTGCGGCTGGTTGCGAGTGCAGACCGTCGCTCAGTGAGAAGTGCGAGCGGCCAGGCCTTTGCCGTGCTCCAGCAGCCAATCTTCGAGGATCACGTGCTTGAGCGTCGGAGCACGGAGCAGGGCGGCGCGGCTGGGTAGAATCGCCGACAGCCAGGGTCGATGGGCCAATCCGGCGGCCGCCCGCATGCTCATGCGACCGAGCGACGAACTGGCCGTTTGTTGGAGAATGTTCTCGCTGAGGCGGTGGAACGTTGCCGGGATCACATTCGGCCCCGGGCCGACATGGATGACGGTCGTCACGCCGCTGGCCAGCGTTTCGTAGACGGCGTCCCACAGTCGTTGCGGGTGATCGGACCAATCGCGGAGGATGTCGCGGGCCCGGAAGTCGTCGTAACTTCGCTGGCCGGTGACGAGCGAGAGGATGGGCGGGCAGGGGGGCTGAAATCCGCCCTGCATGGCGTCCATCATCACGGCGGCCCGGTCGGGAATGTGCTTCTGTCGCACGATCGGCGTGTGCAGCGGCGGCCAGCGCTCGGGGTTGATTTTCACGTGGGCCGGATCGGGCAGGAACGCGTGCATCGACTCCTTGAACCGCGCGACCGTGCCGCCCTGGCCCAGCAGCAGGTAGGTGTTGGGCGTGAGAATGGCCGAGATGCCGATCGTGCCCTTGCCTTCGGCCGTGATCTGCCGGCACAGCCGCTTCACGTCCAATTCGTCGATCGCCGGTCCGCGTGAAAACAGGACGCCCATCACGCAGTCGGCGGCGAGGGCCGCGCTGTCGGCCGCCATCGAGATGGGCACCTGCATCACATCGTCCATGTCGAACACGCCGCCGCCGGCAACCGCCGTTAATTCGCCCAGACTGTAGCCGAAGGCCATCTTGGCCTCGCGGTAAGCGACACCGTGAAACTCCTGCAGCAATTGCACCTGTGCCAAGTCAACGGCCATCACGAGCGCGATGGCTTCGGCGTAGTGGGCGAGGTCGGGCTCCTCGCGCCGCTCGACGCGTCCGACCAGGTCGACCGGCCGCCCGGTGAGCTTGGCGCACTGTTCGCTGGCCCGTTGCAGATAGCGGCGGACGGTCGGCCCGTAAACTGGATGGGCGAGGAGCTCCGGCGTGCGACTCAAGTTCGTCACGTTGTATCCGCGAAACGCGAATGCCGTGGTTGCGATCTTGGATTGCAGCGGGTTGCTCATAGCGGTCACTCTGGGGCCCATGTGCGAGGAGTGCTTGCCCATCCTTGCATCATATCGGATATCGGATGGTTCGGCCGCGTGCGGCGGGCCGAGGAGCGTCGGCACGGTTATTCGGGTTGTAGCGAACGAGCGCCATCGTGAGCAATTTGCCGGCCGCCGGCGGGTCGTTCCCCGTTGGCCGGCGCCGTTCGCGCTCGAGGGGACGAACTATTCTTGATTGTGGCGGACTTGCCGAGGCGGCCCGGCACCGCGTCCGGACGTCCTGCTTCCTGCCTTCATTTCATCCAACGAGCAACCGCCCGCCGAGGCGGGCACGATCGCACTCAGAGGTGTTTACCATGCTGGCTGCTAAAGATATTATGACCGACGATTTGTTGACCATTCGGCCGGAAGCGCCGATCGAGGACGCCATCGACATCTTGCTCACTCGAGAGATCAGCGGTTTGCCCGTGACGGACGAGGATGGCTGCCTGGTGGGGATCATCACGGAATTTGCACTGCTGGCGATGGTTTACGACCAGCAGGTCAAGAACCATACGGTCGAGCAGCACATGACGCGGGAGCTGATCACCGTCGATGGCGACGACCCGA
The DNA here is from genome assembly GCA_044868555.1 of Lacipirellulaceae bacterium. Classification (GTDB taxonomy): domain Bacteria; phylum Planctomycetota; class Planctomycetia; order Pirellulales; family Lacipirellulaceae; genus JABDGM01. Next base: position 6,184 of record JBIOWO010000124.1, read on the forward strand.
TCAGCCGGGTTGCCGATCTGTGCATCGTCCACCGCGTGCGCCGCCTGCCGGTGATGAAGAATGGCCGGCTGGTCGGCCTCATCGCCCGCCGCGACGTCTTAAAGGCCCTGCGCGGCTGCCCCACGGCGTGTTTGGCCTAAATGCGCCGGTAGCTGAATTCGCAAGAATTCAGGGCATCAGCGCTCCTCTAAATCTTGCGAATTCAGCTACACAGAATTCTTGCGAATTCAGCTACACATCCGCTTTACGGGCTGTGGTCGCTGCTGCTGGCGTGACCGACCACGCGATGCGTCACCGGATCCAGGCGATACGCCTGGCCGGAGACGGGACAAGCCGGCAGGCCGTCCGGAAAGTAATCGGGGTCGGCGCCGATGTTCGACAGGTCGTCCGCAGGCCAGGCAGCGTTGTGCATGTAGTAGCGCTCGACCGTGATGTTGATTTCCGCCCGGTTGTGGAAGCAGGCCTTGTCCTTGGCGACGTCGGTGCCGCTGATGACGCGCGGGATTACCAGGGTCGCGATGATCCCGAGGATCGCCACGACGGCAATCAATTCCATCAACGAGAACGCGGTCCGCGGTTGACTGCGAAAAGCAGCCGATTTCAAGTTGGGGAGCGCCATCGCCTGCCACGCTGTAAGTGGTTCACGCGCCAGTCGATCTGACATGGCTTTCACAACCATACTATGTACGCTGGTCGGGCGATGGGCCGGCCGCGACCGGCAATAGCGATTGTGACGGTGCGACCAATTGCGCCGCCCAGCGCCTGGTTCCGCGGCGGCGACCGGAGTCATCCGGGCCCGCGTCGCGTGGCGGTCTTTGACTCACCCCGGCCGCAAGCTAACTATAGCTAGGTTCTTCCATTGCGCGCATTGTGCGCCGAATGGTCCTGGCGACGGTCTCACGACAAGGCTTGGCGATGTCCGACGATTCACCACAAATCATGCTCGTCGAGGAAGACCGCACGCTGCTCGAGATCACGGCGTTCCGGCTGGAGCTGCTTGGTTACCGAGTCGTGCAGTTGGAGTCGGGCGAGAAAGCGCTGGAATGGCTCCGCGACAAGTTGCCGAGCTTGATTATCGTCGGCCACTTCCTGCCCGGAATGGACGGCGTTGAGCTGTTGAACCGGCTCAGCAACGACATGCGGACCAGCGAGATTCCGATCATGTTCCTGTCGACCAACTCGGATTTGGAGGACGTGCAAAAGGCCTACAACGCCGGGGCGGACGAGTACCTGGTGATTCCGTACGACCCGATGGTTTTGGAATCGAAAGTGGAGCGGCTGACGTCGGCCGTGACGCAGAACAATTGACAACGGCCGAGAATCCCGGCCGCTGAAGCGGCCTCGCCGCTCTCAACCCGGAACCCTTTCACCATGGCCCGTCTTGGCGACATCCTGATTCGACGCGGTTTTATTACCGAGGGTCAGCTCGAGACGGCGCTCGCGGCGCAGGGTTCGGAACGGGGCATGTTGGGCCGGATCCTGGTGCGGCGCGGCCTGCTGACCTTGGACCAGCTTGGCGAATGTCTCGCCGAGCAATTCGGCGTGCCGTTTGTCGAGGTCGTGCCCCAGGCGGTCAACCCGCAGGTGGTGCGGCTGCTGCCGGAAAAGCTGGCTCGCCAGCGTTCGTGCGTGCCCTTGTCGGTGGCCGGCAGCACGCTGCAGTTGGCGATGGTCGCGCCGGACGACATCGAAACAATCTCCGAAGCGGAGCTGATCACGGGCTATCACGTGGAGCCGGTCGTCGCGCTGGAAAGCCCGGTGCAGTCGGCGTTGGACCGCGGCTTCGACGAGCGGATCGTCGCCCGCCAGACGATCGTCGACATGAAAATGGTCGACCTGGAAGCGGCCGAGGACCACGTCGACGAGGAGCTGGTCGACGAGGCGGCCGAGGATCAGGAGCAGGCGCCGGTGGTGCGGCTGGTCCGCGCGATCCTGATGGGGGCGATCAACGCCAACACCAGCGACATCCACCTCGAGCCGCACTTGCCGGAAATGCGGGTTCGCTACCGCGTCGACGGCGAGCTGCAGCCGGTGATGACGATTCCCAACCATATCGAGGAAGCGGTGGTGGCCCGCATCAAGGTGATGGCCGACATGGATACGACCGAAAGCCGCCGCCCGCAGGACGGGCTGTTGAGCGTGCACGAAGCGGGCACGAAGGTCAACTTCCGCGTCAGCACGATTCCGACCGTGGGCGGCGAGAAGGTCGTGATGCGGTTGTTGGACGAAGGCAGCAAGACATTCGAGTTGGAGCACCTGGGGCTGTGCGAACGCGATTTGACGACCATTCAAGCCTTGTTCGCCAGGCCGCACGGCATGATCGTCGTCACCGGGCCCACCGGCTCCGGCAAGACCACGACGATGTACGCCGTGCTGTCGAAGCTCAATAGCGTGAGCCGCAACATCGTCACGGTCGAGGACCCGGTCGAATACCGCCTGACCGGCATCAACCAGGTGGCGTCCGACAACGATCACGGCCTGGGATTCGCGAACGCGCTGAAGTACATCATGCGTCAGGACCCAGACGTGATCATGGTCGGCGAAATCCGCGACCACGAAACGGCCTCGACCGCCGTGCAGGCGGCGCTCACTGGCCACCTGCTGATCAGCACGCTGCACTGCAACGACGCCGTGGGCGCGGTGGCACGGCTGGAGGACCTCGGCGTCGACCGGTTCAAGATCGGCGGAGCCCTCTTGGGTTCCGTGGCCCAGCGGCTGCTGCGACTCATTTGTCCCGAGTGCAAGGAGCCGGTCGAACCCAACGAGTCGCTGCTCAAGGTGTTGGCGAAGGATCGCAAAGTGCCGTCCGACGCGGTGTTCTATCGTGGCCGCGGCTGCAAGAAGTGTCTGGGGACGGGCTATTCGGGCCGGCTGCCGATCTACGAGATCATGGTGTTGACGCCCGCGATGACCGAAGCGATTGAAAACGGCCTGCCGGCCACCAAGCTGCGGCAGATTGCCCAGAGCGAAGGCATGGTCGAGCTGGCCGCCGCCGGCATGGAGCAAGTGCTCGCCGGCCGGACGACGTTGGAGGAAGTGTTCTACAAGTTGTCGGGATAGGTTAGTCCGTGGTCCGTAGTCCGTGGTCCGTTGTAAAGACAAGACGACAACGGACAACGGACGACGGACAACGGACCAAAAACATGCGACGCGCACGAAAAGCAACACTTGCCAACGCCGGGGCGATCGCGGTCGGTTCGACCGTGGTTCGACCGCGCGCGTTGGCGGCGGACGCCGGCACCGCCTGGTGGTGGCCGTCGTTTGTCAACCGCGGCAGCGGGGCGAACGATAAGCTTAAGAACAAAGACCTCATCTTCATCCTGCGGAACCTGGCCACGCTCACCGAAAGCGGCGTGTCGTTGCCCAAGGCGCTGGGCACGCTGGCCGAAGAGAAGGCCTTGGGAAAGCAGCGCGACATGCTGCTGTCGATTCGCCGCCACCTGGAAAACGGCGAGACGTTCAGCTCAGCACTCGCCAAGTTCGGGGCCACGTTCGACACCGTGATGGTCAGCCAGATCAAGGTGGGCGAGCACTCGGGCATCCTGGCCGAGACGCTCACCAACATTGCTAGGCATCGCGAGGAATCGCAGCGTCTGCGATCGGAAATCGTCCGCAAGATGGCCTACCCGGTGTTGCTCGTGGTCATGGGCTCGGCGGTGATCACGTTCCTGCTGACGTATGTAATTCCCGTTTTTGAAGAGACCTACGCCAAAGCACACGTGACGTTGCCGCTCATCACGCAGCTGTTGATCGCGGTGGGGGGCTTGATGAAGAGTTATGGCTTGATCGTGCTCTTGGCGATTGCCGCGGTCGTGTTTGCCGTACGGCAGGTCCGCAAGAAGGCCGACGTGGCGTACAAGATGGACGCGGCGATTTTGCGGATGCCGGTCATCGGCAATTGGTTGCGCGACGTGTCGGTGCTGCAGTTGATGGAAGTGCTGGGCAGCTTGATGGACGCCGGCCACACGCTGGCCGAGGCGTTGGGCGAGGCATCCCAGGCGGTCCGCAACCGGGCCATCCAACAAAGCGTCCGCGATTTGCAGAGCGCCGTCCGCCGCGGCGAGAAATTCAGCCGCGAAATCGAACGCCACGGCGAGACATTTCCACCGATCGTCAGCCAGTTGGTCATCGTCGGCGAACAGACCGGCAAGCTGACCCGTGCCACGACGCACATTCGCGACCATTTGCAGCGGGAAGTCGAGCGGAAGACGAACGTATTTGTCGGCACCATCGAACCGACGCTGACCATTTCGCTGGCCGCGGCGATTGCCGTCATCTTGTTGGCGATTTACCTGCCGATGTTCGATATGGTGAACACGATTAAGTAGGTGAGTAGGTGAGCAGGTGAGTAGGTGAGTCGATGCAGAT
>JBIOWO010000125.1:0-5084 GCA_044868555.1 Lacipirellulaceae bacterium
GCTCTAGTGAGGCGAAACTGGTCACTCGATCATGGCCTACTTACGCTCTCAGTCATGAGTGGATGCGGCACCGCTGGGCGCGCACCGGCAGCAGTGCTCCAACTGACGGCCGAGAGCTGACGGCTGATGCCACGTACTTCAATTTTCAAAGAACGGTTTGTGCGATGTCAAAGACGCGCGCACAATTTGCAGTTTGGTGCAGGATCGAAATTAGCAGAAATGCGGAGCGACTTCAACAACTATTCTTGGCCAGCCCGGGACGAAGAATTGAAAGACGAGACTGGCCGCAGATTTCGCAGATTTCCACAGATCAGCAGCCTTGAGCATAATCTGCGACCATCTGCGCCATCTGCGGCGAACCGTATGTTGACGAACGGGAAGACGGATTACGAGTGGCGAGTTTTGGAGCTGATGGGTTGATTGACGGTTGCTTCTGGTTGATTGCGTACTGGGAACCAGAGGAATGAGGTCGGAGGTCCCGCCGCGGCGGGTAAACTTCGGTTAGAGGAGTTTTGGCGCGCGACGATTTTCGGTGCGGCGGGCGATTGTGTGCGGTCAGGAATTTGATTGCAAATGGGCCAGGTATTGCGCAAGGGTCGGAGTGGGACTCGAACAGTGGGGGCGAGGAGCGAAGATTTCCGTCGCATCTCAGGGCTTATCCCGACCCTTTTCGCATCATCCGCGGATGTCCCCCGCGCGCAGGAAGCACCGCCGCACACAGCGGTTGATGCAATGCACTACCGCCACCTCGGCCGGGTCGAACAAATCTCCGCGCGCCAATCGAGCCATGGCAACCACTCACGGCAGGCCTCACGAGCGTCCATGCCGAATAGTGTACAGATGATACGTATCACGTCAAGAGGGCGGATGAGAATATTTTGAAGAAGGCTGGCTGTCCCCCAGGTCCATCCCATATTGTGGCACGAATCGTCGAGGTGTTCTTCAAAGACTCTCTACGACTCGGAGAGTCGTGCCATGCTTGGGCTCCGCCCAGCGCTGCACGGAAACAGAATGCCGCGCTGCTGGAATTGCTTCTTGCTGTGGCCGGCTTGCGGACAACCTGGGCCACCCATCGGTTGTCCCACATGAATTCGGCACCTGCCACTTGTTCCGTCACCTCTATCGTTCCTTCTTGAGCGTCTTCCGCCATTTCTTCTGGCCGTTATTCACGATGCTTCCCGGAAGTGTGGTGTAGTAGTCGTAGCCCAAGCCGTTATTCACGGCCATCTTCTCGAAGCTCGTGTAATGGATTCCGTCCCGGCCGGGGAACACCGGTTGGTTGGTCTCCAGATCGTAGAATCGAGCCCAGTAGACGTCGGTTGACGCAGCATTCGGCTCATACACTGTCTTGCCGTCGCGCTTGGCTCTCGTGATACCGGTGATTTTTACGCGGTCAAACCAGGTCAATCCGCTATCAATGGACTCAGCGAGTTCCGGCGACGTCGGAGAAATAGTCATCAAGAACTTCAGAACGCGCGCGCTTTCCATGCCGCTTAATGTGGCCGGCTCGAAGCTGCGCGCCCCCGTGGGGTGCAACGTGATCGCGTCATGCTGCGCGCACCACGCGGTCTTCATTCCGTTTTGCACGACCTGAGCCTGGAGCACGCAGCGAATCCCGGCCCTCAAAGCGTCGGCGGCATGTGTTCGCTCGGCCTCCGTAAGGAAGGCGAAACGGGGCTCATCTTGCCCGATCGCCTGCAACAATTCCAAGACGTGTGTCATCGCGTCGTCGTTGAATGTGATCGCATCATGATACCCGCCCTCCAGCGGATAAACCTGCGGCCAACCTCCGTTGGGATATTGCGCGGCGAGGATGAAATTCAAGCCTTTGACGAATCCTGCTCTGCAATCTTCGCGCTTCGTCGCCTCCCACACGTTGGCCAGAAAATGGAGCTGCTCGGTCGTCGATCGGTTATCGAACGTGCAGAGATAATGCGGCGAGCGGCCCGGCTCGTTTTGCGAGGTCCATTGCATGCCGGGCCGGCGCGGGCCCTTACTGTAGCCGGTGTGCTTCGACCAGCCGCCAGAAGGCGCTTGATATGAAAGCACGGTGTCCGCCAGCTTGCCTGCTTCTTCCCCCGCATACCACGCGTCGCCGGGCTTGGCCGACAGTTTGAAGTCGCCCCCATCCGGGGCGCGCACTGCCTTGGTCGATCCGATCGCGACCAGCTCTGCTTTCAAAGCCGCTGCGTCACCGTGGGCGATCGCCTTGGAACGTTCCAAGTAATCCTTCCAGGTCGCTTTCTCTGCCTCCGGCAATTCAGCGATTCGTTCCAAAGTCACTGGCGCAGCGGCGGCGATCGATCGCAGAAACCCAGCGACTAAGATCAATGAGGCGAATCGTCGGTGCATCCGCAGACTTTTCACAAGATCCTCTACAGCGCCAGTAAGGAGGTGGCAGGCCTTGCCGCAGCGCAGCCTGAACTATTTCTCGGCCAGCTCGATGTCGACCGTATTGGTCCCGGACTCTACCTCGACTTCACGACGGTGAACTTCCTTGCGCGGGCTGAGTTGATTATCGCGGCTGTCGAGCTCGCCGCCAGAGAACACGCGGACTCGATGCATGCCCACCAGCGCCCCTTCGCGTTCGCCCGTATACCGCAGTTCGTAACGGCCAGCAGAATCGGTGTACCCTTCGGCGGGCCTGCCGCCTGCCAGGGGCCGAAATTCCACCCACATCTTCGGTTGCGGCTGACCGTTCTTGGTGACGCGGCCCTGCACTCCACCAAGCTCAACACCCGAACTGCAGCCGACCACGGCCACAATCAGGGCCAGCGCCGCAACACTCCGTAGACCCGAAAGACGTAATTGCATCATAATCTTCATGCATGGATTCAAGGAGCCGATCAGCAAGCTTACGGAGTCAGGGGAAATCGTCAGCTCGTACCGCGATCAATCCCCTGATCCGTCTCTTCGCCGGCACGTGTTGCCATCGCCTCCCAGACAAAGCCGTCCATGTCCTGGCTGAGGAATCGCACTGAGCCGTCGCCGAACGCTCCGTACATTCCTCCGGCGCGGTGGAGGCTGCCCGTACCCCACTTGCTGGTGCCGTTGAGGCGGAAGGCCCCATCGTCGCGAGCATTTGCCAGCGTGCTGTTGAGCCAGCGCGAGCGAATCGCGCCAGTCCAATAGGCCGCTTCGCGACCGCCGACTATGCCGTCGGCCACCCGGCCGTCACGTTCGCCGACCATCAGGGTCTTGCTGCTGCCATCGGTAATGTCCTTCATCTTTGAGCGTTGGTTGCCTCCGAAGATGCCGAAAGTTCCGGCGTAACGTGCCTGATCCGCAGCGGGAAACGAGGCCAGATCGACCGGATTGATGAACTTCATCGGATTGGCCATCGTGGCGTCCTGAGCGCCGTACATGCCGGCAATCCCCACGTAGTTCGATTTCGAAAACGGATCTTTGCCTGCGTTGTACCAGGTATTGATCGTCGGCATGACATCGGTCGGGCAGGCAAACACGGTCAGTGGCGTTGCCGACAGCACGGCCGCTTTCGGATTCCCGCCGGGCCCGGTGGCCGTCTCCCAATTGTAGTTGGGATAGTCGGGAATAGCCTGGTACTGTTCTCCCAGCGACGTCTCTTCCAGATAGGGCAAGATCAAGCCGCCCCAGCCAAACGCGGCCGGCCCGTGAGTGCCGGCGCCGTTGAGCTGCGTCACGTGTACGCCCGGAGGAAACGATCTTTGGGAGTCGTGATGATTCAGCAGTGCGATGGCGATCTGGCGGACATTGTTACTGCACTGGGCGCCACGAGCCGCTTCGCGGGCCGCTTGAATTGCCGGCAGCAATAGCGCCACAAGTATGCCGATGATGGCAATTACTACCAGCAGCTCGACGAGTGTAAAACCGGGCCGTCGAGTTTCCGCCCATCGATCGCGCATGGATCCAACTCCGCCTTGAATGGGAGAAGACAACCGAACCTTCGCGTCGGCCCGCGCGCAGTGCGACAAGCGCCACCACGGAACAAGCAAGCTAGTCGACGCGTTCCCCGCAGCTTATGTTAGAACGAAAGCCGCCTTGCAAGCTAGGTTCCCTTGTTGCATATTTTGCCGCCAAATGCGCAATTGGAGTTCGTCGGCCCCGCGTTCCAGTGGCATCAGTTAGCATGGCTGCGAATAGCCCGCTCCGCAGACACTCGTGCCGACGCAATCCTCTATGGCCACTTCCTCATCGCCAGAGCGGCTGAGCATACTCGAAAAGGTGGGCTACGGTCTTGGCGACACAGCCTGCAACATCGTCTTCCAGATGGTGATGTCGTTCACCGCGTTCTTTTACACCGACGTGTTCGGGCTGCACGCCGCCGCGATTGGCACGCTGTTCCTCGTCGCCCGCCTGCTCGGCGCGCTGGCCGACCCGGTGGTGGGAGCGATTTGCGATCGCACGACCACTCGCTGGGGAAAGTTCCGCCCGTACCTGCTTTGGCTTTGTGTGCCCTATGCCCTGGCCGGCGTCCTCGCCTTCACGACGCCGGATTACTCGATGCCGGGTAAGCTCGCGTTTGCCTACGTCACGTACTCGCTGTTGATGATCGTTTATTCGGGCATCAATGTGCCCTATTGCGCCCTCGGCGCCGTGCTGACGCCCGACTCACGAGAGCGTGTATCGCTGAACGGCTACCGCTTTTTTCTTGCCACCGCGGGCGGTGCGATTGTCGCTTCGTCAACGCTTCCACTCGTTGCCATGCTCGGCGCCGGCGACAAACAGCGCGGCTTCCAACTTACCATGGTCGTTCTTACCGGCCTTGCAGTAGAGATGTTTCTGACCTGCTTCGCTGCGACGAAGGAGCGTGTCGTTCAAACTTCGTCGCACAGCAGCACGCTTGCGCTCGACCTGAAGCTGCTCTTGAAAAACGATCAATGGCGAGTCGTGGCCGCACTGAACGTCGTCTTATTTGCCGCCCTCGTGATCGAAGACGGTGCGGCCATTTACTACCTCACCTGGTACGTGGGGCGCGAAGACCTGATTGGCCCATTCCTTACCACGGGCATGGTAAGCTCGATGATCGGCGCAGTTTCCGCGAGACTGCTCACCAGGCGATTGTCGAAGGCGGCCGCGTATTCCGTGGTGCAGATCGTGATCGT
>JBIOWO010000126.1:0-2790 GCA_044868555.1 Lacipirellulaceae bacterium
GCGAGCTGGCCAGCATGAGATTCGGTGGGACCCGACGGCCGGGCAGATCGACACTACCGCACTGGCAGGCGTGGATGGGGTCGTCCATCTGGCGGGTGAAAGTCTGGCGGCCCATCGCTGGACAGAGGCGTTCAAGGCGGAGATTCGCGATAGCCGGGTACGCGGCACGCGGCTGTTGTGCGATGCACTGGCCGGTCTGTCAACGAAACCGGGCGTGCTGGTGAGTGCGTCGGCAGTCGGTTATTACGGAGACCGCGGCGAGGAAACGGTCGATGAATCGTCCGCGCCCGGCACCGGCTTTCTGGCCGACGTGTGCCGCGAGTGGGAAGCGGCGACGCAGTCGGCCCGTGATGCGGGCATCCGCGTTGTGAACCTGCGGCTGGGCGTCGTGCTCAGTCCACACGGCGGCGCGCTGGCCCAGATGCTGACGCCATTCAAGCTGGGTGTGGGCGGCGTGATCGGCAGCGGCCGGCAATACCTGAGTTGGATTTCGATCGATGACCTTGTGTCGGCAATCCAGTTTGCGCTGCGAACTGAATCGCTCTCCGGGCCGGTCAACGCGGCGACGCCGCATCCCGTCGCGAATCGCGAGTTCACCAAAACGCTCGGCGGCGTGCTGGGACGGCCAACCGTGTTTCCGATGCCGGCCTTCGCGGCGCGTCTCGCGTTCGGCGAAATGGCCGACGAGATGCTCCTCGGCGGCGTGCGCGTCGAACCCCGCGCCCTATCGACCGCCGGCTTCGCGTTTCAGTACCCGGAACTGGAATCCGCGTTGCGGCATCTGCTCGCGACATGAATCGAAGAACGGACAGGATTTGTCCGTCCTACCTATTCGCCGCGGCCGGCAAATTCGCAGGCCGGCCAAATGTGCCCCATTGGCCGGTCTCGCGAAGCCGGGTAAACTATTATGTTTGGCGCGGTAACTGCTTGGCTGGTAACAGGGTTATGGCAATTCACTCGAAGGTCGTGGTGCTCGGCGGCGGGCCCGGGGGCTACGCGGCAGCGTTCATGGCCGCCGACCTCGGACTGGAGACCGCGATCGTCGAGGCCGACGCGCGGTTGGGCGGAACCTGTCTGCTGCGAGGCTGTATTCCGTCGAAGGCCCTGTTGCACGTTGCCAAGGTGATCAGCGAAGCGGGCGAGATGGCCCACTGGGGCGTCGATTACCCCAAGCCGCGGATCTCCATCGACAAGATGCGGGCCCGCAAGGAGCAGATCATCGACACGCTCTCCGGCGGCCTGGCCCAATTGGCCAAGCGACGCAATGTTCGCGTGATCAATGCCCGCGGCATCTTCGTCGATTCGCAGACGCTGCAGCTCGAGGGGGGCGACCCGACAACGTACGAGAACGAGCAGCGGCTTACGTTCGACCATTGCATCCTGGCCACCGGCTCGGTGCCGGCCATGCCAAAAATGTTCAAGATCGGCTCGCCGCGGGTGATGGATTCGACCGGGGCGCTGGCGCTCGACGACGTGCCGGCGTCGCTGCTGGTGATTGGCGGCGGGTACATCGGGCTGGAGATGGGCACGGTTTATGCCGAGCTAGGTTCAGCGGTGACGGTTGTCGAGCTACTTGATGGCTTGCTGCCGGGGGCGGATCGCGATCTGGTCAAGCCACTGGAGAAGCGATTGCGCGAACGGTTCGCCGCGATTCATTTGGGAACGAAGGTCGTCGAGCTCGCCGACGCCGGCGACAAAGTGGCTGTGCGCACCGAAGGGCCGGAGATGAATGGCACCCATTCGTTCGATCGCGTGCTGGTGTCGATCGGACGGCGGCCGGTCACGAGCGGCATCGGCCTCGAGAACACGAAGGTGAAAGTGAACGACCGCGGGTTTGTCGTCGTGAACGAGCAGCAGCGCACGGCCGATCCGCACATCCTGGCGATCGGCGACGTGGCGGGCGAGCCGATGCTCGCTCACAAGGCGTCGCACGAAGGCAAGGTGGCGGCCGAGGTGCTGGCCGGTCGGCCGGCCGCGTTCGAGCCGCAGGCGATTCCGGCCGTCGTATTCACCGATCCCGAGATCGCCTGGGCCGGCCTGACGGCGGAAGACGCCAAGCGCACCGGCCGCGACGTGGCGGTGGCCCAGTATCCGTGGCAGGCCAGTGGCCGCGCCATCGCGATCGGCCGCACGGACGGACTCACCAAGTGGCTTGTCGATCCGTCGACCGACCGCGTGCTGGGCTGCGGGATCGTGGGCGCGGGTGCCGGCGAATTGATTGCCGAGGCTGTGGTGGCGATCGAAATGGGATGCACAGTCCGCGACGTAGCCGATTCGATCCACCCGCATCCAACGCTGAGCGAAACCGTCGCCTTCGCCGGCGAAGTATATCTCGGCACCGCGACGGAAGTATATCGACCAAGACGCAACAAGTGATGACGATACAATTACCATTGAGGATGCAGGATACGGGGTGCAGGGCATCTTTCCCTGCCCCCTGCATCCCGCATCCTTACTGACTGATGGACGTGCTCCGATGACTAAGACAGAAATTGCCAAAGGGAATTCGCCGATTCCCAACGACGTTGACCCGGCCGAGACGGCCGAGTGGTTGGAGTCGCTGGATTATGTGCTGGAGCGGAAGGGGCCGGAGCGCGTGCAGCAGTTGCTCGCCGCGCTGGAAGAGTCGGCGATACGCAACGGCGTGGAACTGCCGTTCACCGCGACGACGCCCTACGTGAACACGATTCCGGCCGACAAGCAGCCGCGCTATCCGGGCAAGCGCGAACTCGAGCGCCGCATCAAGAGCTTCATCTGCTGGAACGCCATGGCGATGGTCGTGCGCGCTAA
>JBIOWO010000127.1:0-7686 GCA_044868555.1 Lacipirellulaceae bacterium
GCAACGGCGTCGAGTTGCCGTTTACGGCGACGACTCCTTACGTGAACACGATCCACCGCGACAAACAGCCGCGTTATCCGGGGAAGCGGGAGCTGGAACGGCGGATCAAGAGCTTTGTCCGCTGGAACGCGATGGCGATGGTCACCCGCGCGAACCGCGATTTCGCCGGCATCGGCGGGCACATCTCGACGTACGCTTCGTCGGCGAACTTGTACGAAGTGGCGCTCAACCACTTTATCCGGGGCCGCGGTGAGGGCGGTTTCGATGGCGACCAGGTTTATTATCAAGGCCACGCGTCGCCCGGCATGTATTCCCGCGCCTTTCTCGAAGGTCGGCTCACGGAGGAGAACCTCATTAATTTCCGCCGCGAGCTGCAGCCGGGCGGCGGATTGTCGTCGTATCCACACCCCTGGCTGATGCCTGAGTTCTGGGAGTTCCCCACCGTGTCCATGGGGCTTGGGCCGATCATGGCCATCTATCAGGCGCGGTTCAATCGCTACCTGACCGACCGCGGCATCGTCGATTTGTCGGGCAAGCACGTGTGGGCGTTCCTGGGCGACGGCGAATCGGACGAGCCGGAGTCGCTCGGGGCGATCACGCTGGCCTCGCGCGAACAGCTGGACAACTTGATTTTCGTCGTCAACTGCAATTTGCAGCGGCTCGACGGCCCGGTGCGCGGCAACGGCAAGATTATCCAGGAATTGGAAGGCACGTTCCGCGGCGCCGGCTGGAACGTCATCAAGGTGATCTGGGGCGACGATTGGGATCCACTCTTGGAGCAGGATGAAACCGGACTGTTGCAGAAGCGGATGATGGAAGTCGTCGACGGACAATATCAGAAATATGTCGTCTCCAGCGGCGACTACATTCGGCAGGATTTCTTCGGCAAGTATCCGGAATTGCTGGAGCTGGTAAAGAGTTACTCCGACGAAAAGCTGCAGAAAATGCGCCGCGGCGGACACGATCCGGAAAAGGTGTACGCGGCGTTCAAGGCAGCCGTCGAGTTCAAGGGCAAGCCGTCGGTGATCCTCGCCAAGACGATCAAAGGCTATGGTTTGGGCGAAGGCGGCGAAGGCCGCAACGTGACCCACAATCAAAAGAAGCTCAACGAGGAAGAGCTGCGCGAATTCCGCACGCGGTTCGGCATCCCGATCTCGGACGAGAAAGTGGCCGAAGCGCCGTTCTACAAGCCGCCCGAGGACAGCCCGGAGATGAAGTATCTTCGCGAACGGCGCGCGGCGCTCGGCGGACCCGTGCCGTCGCGGACCACAAAGCCCGTGACGATGAGAGTGCCGCGATTGGCCGACTACGACAAGACGCTGGCCAAGTTGGTGAGCAAAGGGCCAGGCAAGGAAATGTCGACCACGATGGGGTTCGTGCGGCTGCTGAGCGACCTGCTGCGCGACCGTGAGATCGGCAAGTACATCGTTCCGATCGTGCCCGACGAATCGCGGACCTTCGGCATGGAGGGCCTGTTCCGCCAGGTCGGCATTTACTCGCACACGGGGCAGATTTACGAGCCGGTCGATTCGGACCAGCTCGCGTTCTACAAGGAGGCGGAGGACGGCCAGCTATTGGAAGAAGGGATCACCGAGGCCGGCTCGATGTCGTCGTTCATCGCCGCGGGCACGGCCTACTCGTCGCACGGCGTGAACATGATCCCGATGTTCATCTACTACTCGATGTTCGGCTTCCAACGGATCGGCGACCTGATTTGGGCGGCGGCCGACGCGCGGGCCAAGGGGTTCATGCTGGGTGGCACGGCCGGCCGCACGACGCTCAACGGCGAAGGCCTGCAGCACCAGGACGGTCACAGCCTGGTGAACGCGATCGCGTTCCCGACCGTGCGGGCGTACGACCCGGCCTACGCCTACGAAACGGCGGTGATCATCTTCGACGGCCTTAAGCGGATGTACGAGGACGGCGAGACGGCGATCTATTACATCACGCTGGAAAACGAGAATTACGCGATGCCCGAGATGCCGGACGGATGCGAGGAGGGCATTATCCGCGGCATGTATCGCGTGTCGAGCGTCGATGCGGATGGCCAGCGCGTGCAGCTGTTTGGGAGCGGTGCCATTTTGCGCGAGGCGCTGCGGGCCCAGCAGATACTGGCCGAGAAGTATCAAATCGCGAGCGATGTGTGGAGCATCACCAGCTACACGCAGCTCCGCCGCGATGCGCAGGAGTGCGAGCGGTGGAACATGCTCAATCCGGAAGCGCCGCCGCGCGTGCCGTACGTCAACCAGATGCTGGTGAACATCGAAGGGCCGTGCATCGCATCGTCCGATTATTTGCGCTGCCTGGCCGAGCAAATCAGCCCCTGGGTGCCGGGCGGATTGTTCGCGCTGGGCACCGACGGCATGGGCCGCAGCGAAAGTCGCGGCGCCCTCCGCCGCCATTTTGAGGTGGACGCCGAATGCATTACGCTGGCCGCGCTTTATCAGCTCAAGAAGCAAGGCAAGTGCGATGGGCAGTGCGTGGCCAAGGCCGTGAAGGAACTAGGCATCGACCCCGATAAACAATCCGCGCTATATGCTTAGGTAGCTGCCCGCTCTGGATATCGAATCATGAAAATTCGATTCGGCCTAAGGACCTTGGCGGCGCTCGTAACCCTGGCTTGCATTGCTCTTTGGGCGGTTCCAACTGCAAAGGAGTGGTACTATTGGCGGCGCCTGCGGACAGAGGTAGCCGACAGGATGGCGGAGTTAGCCGTCCGGCCGGGAGAACCCTCGGTTTTTTTGGGAGTCGCGAAACAGAACGAATATTATTTGGCCAATCATGAAATCCAATGGGACTCGGCGCTTGGAGCCATGACCGAACTTTCGGCAACCAGGCGTAACGACGCTGTATTTGTGACATGGCCCCGCAAAATCGGTCGCTGGGCCAAATCACCCGACGAAGTGGTCGAGATGTTAAGACGCGAAACGACGATTGGTCGAACCACTGACTAAACGTGAATTGATATGCCAACACAAATTAAGCTGCCCAACCTGGGCGAGAATATCGATTCGGGCGACGTGCTGAGCATCCTGGTCAGCGAGGGCGACACCGTCCAAGCGAATCAGGACTTGCTGGAAGTCGAGACCGATAAGGCCACCATGCCGATCCCCGCGCCGCAAGCCGGCAAGATCACCAGGATTCTGGTGAGCGAAGGCGACACGGTGGCCGTGGGCGCGCCGATCATGGAGATTGATGCGGTCGCGGCGGGCGACAACGGGGCGAAGAAAAAGCCATCCCCGCCCAAAACGGACAAGGCCGAGGCACCGCCCGCCAAGCCGAGGCTGCGAGAATCTGAAGCAGCAAATGAAGAAGCCGAGTCAGCCGAAACGAATGAAACCGCGGACGCAGCCGACGTAGAAGAGCAGCCAGCTCCACCACCGACGCCGGCGAAGGCTGCAGCGACAAAGACCAAGGCGAGAAAGGCGGCACCGGCCGCGGAAATCGCCTCGGAAGATATTCCCGGCGACGGCCATGCGTCTGCAGCAGCGGGCCCGGCCGTGCGGCGGCTCGCGCGGCAATTGGGAGTCGATTTGCGCCGCGTGCGACCGACCGGCGAGAGTGGCCGCATCACGGCTGAAGACGTGCGGGCCCATGTCCGCGAGACGAACGAGCAGGTGGCCGCCTCGGTGCCGCGCGGCGTCATTCCGCCCGGCGCGCCGGACACCGACGAATTCGGCGGCGTGCGAATCGAAAAGATGTCGCGGATGCGGCAGACGATCGCCCGCAACATGATCGAGTCGTACACGAAGATCCCACAACTCACGAACTTCGACGACGTCGATGTCACCGAGCTGGAGGACATGCGCGAGCAGAGCAAGCGCGACTACGCCGACCGCGGCATCAAGCTCACGCAGATGCCGTTCTTGATCAAGGCCGTGGCCTCGGCGCTCAAGCGGCACCCGCTCGTGAATGCCTCGGTCGACATGGAGCACAACCAGGTCATCTACAAGGAATACGTGAACATCGGCATCGCGGTGGACACTGATCGTGGGCTGGTGGTGCCGGTGATCCGCGACGCCGACCGCAAGAGCATCTCGCAGCTCGCCGCGGAGCTGGATGAGCTGGCCACGGCGGTCCGCGAAGGACAGTTCGACCTCGGCTTGCTTCAAGGAGGCACGTTCACGATCAGCAACCTGGGCTCGGTGGGCGGCACGTATTCGACACCGATCATCAACCCGCCGCAGGTGGCGATCCTATTGATTGGTCGCAATCGCGTGATGCCGCAGATCGTGGAAGAGCAATTCGAGCCGCGACTCGTGATGCCGCTATCGATCACGTACGACCACCGACTGGTGGACGGCGCCGCGGCGGCGCGGTTTCTCAACGAAGTAAAAAGCTATTTGGCTGCACCGGGGAGGTTGCTGTTGGCCCCGTGAATATCCCGCCCGCTGAAGCGGGCTCGCCAAGCGCTCGGCGAGCCCGCTTTAGCGGGCGGGTGAACGGCGTTGCGTCATGTACCGCTTGTACGGCACGCCTTCGAGAAAAGCGTGCAGTTCCAACGAACGCCGGATCGCCGGCTCCAGTTCCACGCGAACTCGCGTGTGCGGATACTCCCGCCAATCACGCGCGAGGCCGTGTCGAACCGATTGGATGAGCGTGTATCGATACGCCAATCGTCCTTGCATCTCATCGCGAATGCACCCGTCAAAGTATTCTCGTCCCTTCGCATCTCGCCAAAACGGCAACAGTCGCTCGGGAAGAATGTCATTGACAAGTTTCGCCGTCGAGCCGTGCAGCCGTTGCATCATCGGCGAGAGGTTTTTTCCAATGCGCAAGTAGCCTAACGTGTGGTAGTGGTTGTCGAGCAAACTCGTGACCCAGGGCACAAAACCGAACTCGGCTGTGTAGTGGTCAAAGCGATCCCAGAAGACGTTTTTAGCGGCGTCGGACGCGAACGCCGGGTACTTGTCGCGGCAGCGGGCCGTGATGAAATAGACCTGGTTATCGACGTGCCAATGTTCGCAGCGATGGCGGTCTCGCGACTCAGCGTTTCGGCTTCGAGAGACTTTCTCGACGCGCTTGGTCATGTGGCGGATTGTAGCGGAAATGAGAGACAGGCCGCAAGCATCCCGCCCGCTGAAGCGGGCTCGCCGGGATGCTTTACTGCTTCAGTGCTTGGAGTGGGAAGCACAGCACTGGGATCGCCATCGATGCCACGCCCAAGAGCCAGCGGAAGTCGTCGAGCTCGACGCTGTCGTCGGCCGTGGGTGGGTGATGAATGCCCAGCAGGATCACCAGGATCAGCATCGGCGTCCAGATCGCGGCCTGCTCCAGGTTCAGCACCACGTAGATGATTGCGATGATGATGAACGCGCGGGCGAACTTGTACGCGTCGCGGCCGAACAGAGCGTAGATCGTGTGCCCGCCGTCCAGTTGGCTCACCGGTAGCATGTTGAGGCCGGTGATCAACATGCCGACCCAGCCGGCCATGAAGAATGGATTGAGTTGCGACACGGAAACCCATGCGGCGCGATTCGTCCACTCCGGGTGCATCCACTCGATCATCCACCGGACAATCACCGGATTGTAAAGTTGGATGTCGTGTGCCGAGGGCACCTTCGACAGGTCGAGCTGCTTGACGCCGAGGTAGAGAATCGGCGCGGCGACCGCCAGCCCGGCGAGCGGCCCGGCAATGCCGATGTCGAATATCTGTTTGCGATTGGCCCGCATGCCGTCCATGCTGATCACCGCACCCATCGTGCCGATGGGGCTGAATGGCACGGGGATGCACAGCGGATAGCTGGCCGGGATGCGGTAACGGACCGTCTGCAGGAAGTGGCCCATTTCGTGCGTGAGCAGAATGGCGAGCACGGCTCCCATGTAGGTGAGCCCTTGCCACCAGTTGGCGGTGACCACCCGCCAGATGTCGCTGGTCGAGTCGATGAGCTGCGGCCGCCAGTCGGCCGCGCCGACGTAAAACGTCGACAGGCAAGTGGCGATGAAGAGGATGAGCGGCACGGTGAGCCGCCGCCGCGGGAACGGCCGCAAGTGGGCTTCCTCGAGCTCCGGCAACTGCGACCAATCGGCTCGGCCGGCGGCCGGTGCGTGCGCCGGCGCGGCGGGCCCGGCCGGATGCGGGGCACTCGCCGGAGTGGGATTGGCGACCGGAACTCCGTCGGAATTCAGGGGCGTTGGCAGATTTGGCGCGACGGGCGGCGTTTCGTACGGCGGCCGCGGTTCCGGTGGCGGGGAGGTACTCATGATGGTGAAATAGTACCAAAATGCCGCCCGGCAGCGTAGTGGGGAAAGAGCACGGAGCAGAGAGCAAGGAGCACGGCGAAGGAGTTTTTACGCCATGCTCCGTGCTCCATGCTCCACGCCACTTACACCTCAATGCTCTTGACCGTGCTGATGCCGCAGGCGCGCGCGGCGGAGAGACAGCGCTCGGCCGACTCGAGCAGATTGGTCGGATCGAAGTTCCTTGGCACGCAGCACGCGGTTGCGATGCCGACGCCGAGGTTCACGGCCGGTTCGTGGGAGTGGTTTGTGGTCGCATCCTCGGAATGGCCCAGTTGGGCGATCGCGTTTTGTGCTACTACAACCGCGGCGCGTCGCTCGCAGTTGCAGAGAATGGCAGCCATCCGGTCGGGCGTGACCGAGATGAGTGTCACGCTTTCCGGATCGAGCCCGCCGCAGGCCTGACGGATTGCGTGCCTGGCTTGCCGAGCAGATTGCTCGTTACGAGTCACGCCATTGTCGTCACCGAGATTGGGCTCCATGAGCAGCAAACTCAATTCATGGCGCCGCTCGCGGCAGCGATTGCCGGCGAGACTCAGCTTGCGAAGCAGATGGGCCGTATTCTTGACCTGGCTGACGTGAACGGCCGACGATCGGTTGCCGCCCGGCAATTCGTGCGCCGCGTGTTGATTGCCCCAGCGATGGTTTAGCGCACTCTCCAATTCGATTTTTTCGTCGCATTGGAGGAACGATTGCATGGCCCGCGACAGATCGCGCGAGTGTTCCAGGAGCGCCTCGTAGGCGGGGTCGTCGGTCGATTGGGCGTGCAGCGCGCCGGTTAATTCTTCGGTGAGTACGCCGAGCCGTTCGTGCGCTTCGATGAGTGTCTGCACGTAATCGCGGTCGCCCGTGAGTTCCAACGACAGCACGTCGGCCAATTGCTCGACCTGCGGCTGCAGGTTTCGGACCAGCTCGGCCAACTGTTGCCTGGTCAATCTGTGATAGGCTTCGCCGGCTTCCATCAGGTGCGGCAGGACGTTCAGTCGGCGCTGGGCCAGCAATTGCACGAGCATGTCGGCCAGGTGCATGATCTGCGGCAGATCGGCTTGCGGCGGCTTGAGCTGCGCCAGTTGATCGATCTGGCGTGGCGCCGCAATCGCGTCGACAAGCCGCTGCGGCAGCCGCCAACGCGTGAGCAGCGCCGCGCTAAGTTGGACGTGGTCGAACCGGACGGTGTCGCGCTCCAGAGAGTCCAGGCTGCATCGCTCTTCGATGACGCCGGCAAGAAATCGGGTGTAGGGCTCGCCCAGCTCGCGGATCAAGACCAGGATGCCCAGGTCTTGCAGCAGGCCGGCGATGAATGCCTCGTCGCCCGGCTGCCTCCACACTTGCTCGCTGATCAGCCGCGCCGCGACGGCGCGGGTCAACGTGTTGGTCCAATACCATTGAAGCTGCTTGGCCGCCACCTCGGCAAACAACGTGTCGGGCAGGCTGAACCCGAGCACG
>JBIOWO010000128.1:0-15908 GCA_044868555.1 Lacipirellulaceae bacterium
CTGGTCGAGCCCGCCGTGGAAAAATGCGAGCCGGTTGGGGTCGATGCCCATCTGATGCAGGATCGTGGCGTGCAGATGTTTGACGTGGTAGGGGTTTTCCACGGCCGCACTGCCCAGCTCGTCGGTCGAGCCGACGCTGACGCCCCCGCGCAGGCCGCCGCCGGCCATCCACATCGTGAACCCGTACGAGTTGTGATCGCGCCCCGTGCCTTTCTCGTATTCGGCCGTCGGCTGTCGGCCGAATTCGCCGCCCCACACGATCAGCGTTTCGTCGAACAATCCGCGCTGCTTCAAATCGGCGATCAGGCCAGCCATCGGCTTGTCGGTTTCATCGGCGTGGAGTTGATGGTTGTCGACGATGTCACGGTGCGCGTCCCAACTGGTGTCGAAGTGATTGCCGCCGGAGTAAATCTGGATGAACCGCACGCCCCGCTCGACCAGGCGGCGGGCGAGCAGGCACTGCCGGCCAAACACTCGCGTTACTTCCCGATCGAGGCCGTACAGCTTGAACGTCTCTTCCGACTCGTCGGAGAGATCGATCGCCTCGGGGGCCGTGCTTTGCATCTTGTACGCCAGCTCGTAGCTGGCGATCCGCGAGGCGAGCGACTGATTTCCGCCGCAGCGATCAAAGTGTTCGTTGTTATACTGCTGCAGCGTATCCAACAGGTCGCGCTGCGTAGCGTCCGAGAGATTGTCGGGACGCGCCAGGTCGAGGATCGGCTCACCCACCGACCGCAATACGGTTCCCTGGAAATGGGCCGGCATGTAGCCGCTCGACCAGTTCTTCGCCCCGCTGATTGGACCGCCGCGCGGGTCGAGCATCACCACAAATCCGGGCAGATCCTCGTTGACGCTGCCCAGCCCGTAATTCACCCACGATCCCAGGCACGGAGCGCCGCTGAGAATTCGGCCCGAGTTCATTTGCAGCATGGCCGACCCGTGCTGTGGCGAATCGGCGGTCATGGAATGCAGGAACGCGATGTCATCCACCTTTTGCCCGAGGTGCGGGTAGAGGTCGCTGACCCATTTGCCACACTGGCCGTATTGCCGAAATTTCCAGCGCGGCTCGACGATGCGACCCTGGTCCTTGTGCCCTCCGCGGCCGAACGTCTTGACCTTCATGGTCTTGTTGTCCATACCGGTCATCGCCGGCTTGTAGTCGAACGTATCGATCTGGCTCGGTCCACCGTACATGAACAGAAAAATGACGCTTTTGGCCTTCGCAGCAAACTGCGACGACTTCGGGGCCAGTGGATTGACGAACCGGGGCGACGCGCCGGCGGCCGCCGCTCGTGCCGGGAAAAATGCGCTGTCCAACAGGCCCGCCAAAGCAACACCCGTAAAGCCGGCGCCCGTCTGCCACAGAAATTCACGGCGTGTTCGCCCGCAAAAACTGGAACGTCGATGTGACATGGTTCAACTCCAGAACTCGTAGCTGAAGTCGCAAGACTTCAGAGGCTTCTGAATTTCTTGCGAATTCAGCTACGCAACAGTGCAAGTCCTACTAGTCGATGTACAGAAACTCATTCAGGTTCATGGCCAACAGGCAGTACGTTTGAAGTGCAAGGTCCCGCCCGATCCCCTGCTCTTCCTGCATGTGGCGAATGAACTCGACGCCCCGCTGGACCTCGCCATCGGTCGGACTTCGCTGCGTGACGCGCGACAGTGTGAGGCGAACTTGTTCGGCCGTATCGTCGCTCGCCAGGCGGCGAATATCCTCCGCAAATATCGCGGCTTGATGGTTGAGGAACCGGCTGTTGAGCATCGTCAGCGATTGTGTGGGCTGCGTGGTTGCAAATCGCACCGGGCAGCTGGAATCGGTGTCCGCCGCATCGAACACCGCCAATTCGGGCACAATCAGCGATCGTTTCACGTGGATATAGATACTCCGGCGGCCCTGCTCTTCAGCCGTAGAGTCTCCCCATCCCTGACCAGGGCGCGATTGCCCCGCCAGCACTTCTTTGACAATCGTAGGATAAATGCTCCGCCCGCCCATCTTCAGGTTGAGATTCCCGCTGACCGCCAAAATCGAGTCGCGGATCTCTTCCGCCTCCAGACGCCGCAATTCGAACCGCGTAAACAAGTCGTTCTCGGGATCTTTTTCCACGGACGCGGGTGTCCCAGTGCTCGACATCCGGTAGGCGCTCGACATCACCAACAATTTATGCATTGGCTTGAGGCGCCATCCCCGGGCGATCAATTCCGAAGCCAGCCAATCCAGCAATTCCGGATGCGTCGGCGCCGTGCCGCCGTAGCCAAAATCGCTTGTCGATCGGACCAGCCCCCGGTTGAAATGATAGTGCCACAACCGGTTGGCCATCACACGCGCCGTGAGCGGGTTCTCACGACTGGCAATCCACTCGGCAAGCACGCGCCGCCGGCCGGACGAGTTCGCGTTGGGCGGCGGAGCCGGGATTTTCGGAGAAATCCCGGTGATGACCGACGGAAAGCCCGGCTCGACCTCGTCGCCTTCGGCGTACGGGCTCCCGCGCATCAAGACAAAGGTGGGTGGCGGACTAACGCCATCCTCCTTCACGCACAGCGCCTGCGCCAAACGATCGGGCCGCTGTTCTTCCAATTCGGTGCGGACTTTCAGCAGCCGCTCATATCGCGCAAGTTGTTCCGGACTGACGTCCTTTGGCGAATGATTGCGGACGATTGCCGGCCGATATTCCTGCTCCTTGTAATCGTCCACTTCCGCGCCGACCAGATGTGGAATCAGGGCCTCTTCGATCGCACTAATCTGCCGCTCGACACGCCGCAATCGGCGTTCGTACCTGGCAACCGCTTCGGTGTCTTCCGCCGCGCCCTCCTCGGCCGGACCGATCGGCCGAGTCGA
The DNA here is from genome assembly GCA_044868555.1 of Lacipirellulaceae bacterium. Taxonomy (GTDB): domain Bacteria; phylum Planctomycetota; class Planctomycetia; order Pirellulales; family Lacipirellulaceae; genus JABDGM01. Next base: position 2,840 of record JBIOWO010000128.1, read on the forward strand.
GTCCCGATTACCGCGCTCGATGCCACGGAGGAACGCGAGCATCCGGTAATAGTCCGTTATCGGGAACGGGTCGATCTTGTGGTCATGGCAGCGGGCACAATTGATCGTCAAACCCAGAAAGACTTGTCCCGTGGTGGCCAGAATGTCGTCGAGCTCGTCGAAGTTCGCCTGCAGCTTGTCCGCGGCTCCGCCGTCCATCGCGCCGAGACGATAGAAACCTGTCGCGATAATGCGATCTGGTGTCGGCTCACCAAGTTCATCACCGGCAAGCTGCTCTTTGATGAATTGGTCGTACGGTTTGTCGTCGTTGAAAGATCGGATTACATAGTCGCGATAGCGCCACACCTCGGGTTTCACGCGGTCGAACTCATAGCCGTCGGTCTCCGCGTATCGGACCAGGTCCAACCAGTGTCGCGCCCAACGCTCGCCGTATTGCGGCGACGCGAGCAACCGGTCGACAATGCGCTCATAAGCGTCGGGCGATGCGTCCTCCAGGAATTCGCGCACGTCCTCCGGAGTCGGCGGCAATCCGATCAGGTCATAGTACACGCGACGCAACAGTGTCGTGCGGCTGGCCGGCGGCGGCGGCGCCAATCCCGCGGCTTCCATCTTCGACAGCAGAAACGCATCGACCGGCGTTGTCACCCACGCCTTGGTATCGACCGCGGCAACGTCCGGCCGAGTAACGGTGCGGAACGACCAGAATTCGCGGGCATCATCGTCAACTCGGGGCACCCCGCCGCGCGATACCGCGACTGCCGAGTCTTGCCGGGCGGCAACATCTTCCGCCCGCGCGCCCGCCGGCGAGCCCAGCAGCGACAGCGCCACTGCCACGAAGAAGTGTTTCAAGCTCAAGATGCCCGTCCTGACCGACATCTGCGCGGCCTCCTGTGCCATATTTTGTGCACAATCGGGCGATTTTGCAACGCGCAGTAACCGATTACGGCGAACTGCACGCACCAATCGCCTGGATTCGGCGAATTGGCGGACTCCCTTTCCCGCGTGGCGATTGCCCCGATGCAATTACGGCTCGATCAACTCGATCACACGATCCGCCTGTCCGACGTCGATATACTGCATTTTGCCGCTGGGCCAACGGACAGTCACTTTCTGGACGGCGTTTTCCTTACCCAACCCAAACGTGACCGGCAGCTCCACCTGCGACAGATAGCTTCGCGAGGGCATCACCTGGCGGCTCAAGATGCGGTCCTTCAACTTGACATCGATCCAGGTGCCAATGGCGTCCCGGTTCGACGTCGACCCGGTCAACTTGAAGCGCAGCCAGTGATGCCCAAGCTGCTGATCGTTGCGAAGCAGGCGCGGCGGCTGACCGGTCGCAGTGACGAGGACGTCGAGATCGCCGTCGGCGTCGATATCGGCATAAGCGGCCCCGCGGCCCACGAGCGGCTTGAAGAGATCCGGTCCAGACTGCGTTTCCGTCACTGGCAGGAATTCCGTGTCGTGCTTCGACCCACAGTTCCAAAACAGGTGGGGCGGTTGTTCATAGTGCTGGCTTGGCTGGACGCGATTGATTTCTTCTTCGAGGTGTCCGTTGGCGGTCAACAAATCGAGCCGTCCGTCGAGGTCGTAGTCGAAATAGAACAGGCCGAAAGTCAAGGACATCCGCGTGACAGGCCCGAGCCCAGTCGGGATCGCTTCGTCCATGAATTGCATTTGATCGCCGTAGGAGACGTAGAGCGCAGTCATCTCATTGGCGAAATTGCCGATCGCCAGACCAATGGCGTCGTTTTCGCGAAATCGAGCGACGTCGATGCCCATCGCCCCGCGCGCATTGCCGTTCATGTCGAAGGCCACGCCCGACTCGGCGCCGATCTCGCGAAACTTTCCGTTGCCTTCATTGTGAAACAGGAAGTTTTGCACCGTGTCGTTAGCAACCAGGATGTCGATGTGGCCGTCGGCATCGACGTCGGCGAAAACGACGCCCAGCGACTTCGCCAGCGGCACGCCCGTGTTGGCATTGCGAATGTGGAGTCCCGCGGCTTCACCGACTTCTTGAAATCGTCCGCCCCCTTCGTTGCGATAGAGATAGGGAAACGTTCCTTCAAAGTTCTGCGGCCGGCCGTAGGCGCGGCCTCCACCGGTCAATTGGAAATTCTGGCCTTCGTCGTACTCGCGCGACCACTGGACGTAGTTACCGACGAACAGGTCGAGATCGCCGTCGTTGTCGTAGTCGAACCAGCCGCTGCAGGAACTCCACGCGTCGTCGGCTCCGGCTACGCCGGCCTCGTGCGTAACGTCGTGAAACTTCCCGTTGCCTTCGTTACGAAACAATCGATTCTCGCCGAGCGCGGAAAGAAAAACGTCGGCGCGCCCATCGTTGTCATAGTCGCCCACCGCGGCGCCCATACCGTACAGCGACACATCCAAGCCGGAACCGGCCGTCACGTCCTCAAAGTGGCCGTTTCCGTCGTTGCGATAGAGTGCCATGGTCGCGTCATTCTTCTCGTTCGAAGGCTTGTCCCACGGCCAATGCGCCTGGCTGTTGACAAACAGCAAGTCCTGGTCGCCGTCGCCATCGAAATCGAGGAAGGCACAGCCGCCGCCCATGGTTTCCGGCAACAACTTGTGGCCGTTGGCGGCGTTGCGGTGCCGAAAATGGATCCCGGCCGCGCTGGTGATGTCCGTAAACGGCACGTGGGGGATGGCGACGTCCGGCGCCGCCCGCAATTGAACCTCAGCCAACGCCGATTCCTGCACCAGCTTTGCCGCGGCCGTCGGACGAAGAGTGTACACCGCGGCACCCACCGCCACGGCAGCCAGTACGAACACGCCCAGCGACCAGCGCAATGCCACGCCGATGATCGCATCATCGCGCTCGAGCGTCTCCGAATCGACTTCCGCATCACTATGGGACTCAATCGCATCGCGGTTCACTGCGCACCTCCACCGATGTCGGATGCGTCGTGCTGCGACGCTTGTTTCAAAGGATCCAGACCGAGCCCGGGCGCGCCGGGCCGCTGCAACGAATACTTCACGACCGCCTCGGCCGCGTGATTGGCGGCGGGATAGCGAGCACGGGCCAGTCGCTCCGCTCGCCCTTGCGCATTGTCATCCAACTTATAACGCAGGTGCAGCTGCTCGTGCTCGCGGGCCTTGTCGTTGTCGCCCAATTCAGCGTACAAGAGCTGCAAGTTGTGATGTGCCGTGACGTTCTCAGAATCGATCTGGAGCGTCTTTTGGAAGGCGGCGACGGCCTCCTGCCAGGCTGTTTGCGCTTCCTCCTGCCGCCCCTGCCGGGCACGCAACCGGCCCAAATCGAACAACGTTTGGCCGAGCAGGTTGATGACCTCGTAGTCAACGCTGAAATCAAAACCCCGCTTCTGCATGTCCGGCGTTCGGTCTTCCAGTACGCTGCGAAGATTTCCAATTGCCTCCGGCAGGCGGCCTTGCTGCCGATTGATGTCGCCGCTGAGCCAGGCCCAAGTCCAGCGCGGATATCCTTCCGCGCCGCTGTAGGTGCTGGCCCGCTGGAGTGCCGCCACGGCATCCGCCAGCCGCCCTTCGACGTTGTAAACACGTGTCAGATTCATCGGACCGTCCCACCGGCCGAGCGCTTCGACTTGCGTGAAGGCGTCGGCCGCCTGCCGCAGCTCCGCCTTGCCCTTCAGCAAGAGACCAATGCCGTAGTCGTTCCATCGCTGCCAAAGCGGAATGTCGCGGTCGGGGTTGCCGACGGTCGCCGCGACTCCCGCCACCGGAAATGTCACCCGATCCACGGCCAGCGTCGTGATCGGCAGCTCATTCCGATAACTCTGGCCGGGCACATGGCCGCGGATCGGCGGTTGGTCCTTCGCCGCGGCTAGCTTATGGATTTCGTCATTCTTCTTCGCCACAAAGTCCATGTACGTCTGGTCAAATTTGCGATATTGCAACTTGATTTCGACGGTCACCGGCGCCGCGAGCTCGGCGGGCAATGTTAGTTCGTAGTGCGCGGTTTGTGCGGCGCCCGGCGGAATTTGGTGATTGTACAGCGGCGTGAAGATATCCTGCGGATTGCGGCGGTCGATACGATTGCCGTCTTTATCCAGCATGAACACGTTGACGAAATGGGCCCACGGATCGACCTCGTTTCCACGCTCCGGATCGATCGCACCGCTGCGGCCGATGACGCGATCGCCGCTCGTCACGGTCACGTCGAGCCAAACCTCGTTCGAATCGACGGTGCCTTGCGTAAACAGGTGTCCCATCTTAAGCGTCCGGATCACTGCCTCCAGCAGATAAGTCTGTCCCGGTTGCAGCGTGGGCACCTGTGGCCGCAGCGGTGCAATCAGCTTGCCGTCAATTTCCCCGCCCTCGCGGACGCCGAACAGATCGACGCGCATCACGCCGTCCAAAAACTTTTGATGAGCGGCGACGATCTCCGGCCGGTCGCGAAGCCATGCCACACCGGTATTTGCCGCCGGGAAGAGGTGGTTGTGCACGCTGAGCTCGGTCGCGTCCGCGAACAGTTTCGCGCCGAAGTCGCCCGAGGCCTCCAGCGGCATGTGGCAGGCGCTGCAATTCGGCTCCGACTTGGGCGGGTAGTAAAAACTGCGGGCGCCGTGTCCGGAAACGCCGCTTAGGAGGAATGGATCGTAGTGGTTCTGGCCGCGCAAGAATTGCTTGTAGTGATTCAGCGCCAGCGGCAAATGCACTTTGTGGCAGGTCGAGCAGAACTCGGCCGACCGGTGGAAGTCCTTCAAAAACGTCTTCTTGTGAAACTCGGGCTTGGCCTTGACCAATTGGTTGTTGACCCACTGGAGCAGCGGGTTCTCGCTGTACGCAAACGGGTAGTGCAGCGGCTCCTCGATCGTGTAGTCGGCGTTGCCGCGAGTGCTGTTGACGTGCGTGATGGAGTGGCACACCGAGCAGGTGATGCCCGAGTGGGCCGTCGGATGGCTGACGGTATCGAACTTTGGATCGTCAAACGCGCCGCTAAAAAACGGCACCGGATCGTGACAGCCGGCACACCACCGCGACGCCTGCACATTGCCGTCGCGTTTGAGCGCCACTTCCCGCGTTTCTGTCACGCTGGCCAGGTACGGCTGGTTGTTGAACGAACTGAAACGGTGGACGCTGTCGCTCCATTGGGAATGCACATCGGCGTGGCACTTCTTGCAATACTGGTCGTTCATTAACGCGGTGGCGGGGATGAAGTTGCCCGACGCCGATCGGGCCAGCGACGGCTCAAAATACTTCACGCCGGACTCTGGCCCGATCGCGTACCAATTGCGCGGGTCTTGCGCGTGGAACCAGACCATCGCCAACACCGCTGCGCCGACGAAGCCCGCAAACGCGAACCCCAACCGCCACTTGATCCGCGGACCAGCCAGTCGATGAAGCCAATACAGCCAAGCAACAATCAGCGGACAGGCAACGTGCAGCCAGTAAATCGTGTTGCGTGCAAGCGGCTGACGCAGGTCGAAGCCACCGATCCGCATCAACAAGATGCCGGTCACCAACACCGCAATCGAGACCGCGAACAGTGCGTACCCAATGCGCACCGCCCGACGATTGCGACGCGTCCGCGCCACCACCATGTGCGCGGCCCCAAACACTATGAAGGGGACGATCAACAATAGTCCGAGCGCCAAGTGCGCCAGAAACATGTATTGATAGAAGAAATTCTGATACGTCCGCCCCGTCGACCACTCCACGGCAGTTACGGTTGCCAGATAGGCCGAATTGGCGCCCAACAACGCCACCAGCGCAAAGATCGCGTACAGCAACTTGCGCAGCCGCGGACCGACTGCGCGAACGTACTTCTTCGGCTGTGCGGGGCGATCTGAATCAAGTTGCAGCGATTCGTCAGGCATGGAAAACACTTCGTCTCAAATTCGGCAACCACAGCCAGAATGCCGCTCGGTCGGCTTACGGATGTGCAACGGCCGGCGCCGACGCGAAGTCACGCGGATCTTCGGTGTCGCCTACGCATGCCAAAGAATCAAGTGCCGATCACCAACAATGGACCGGCAACATTTGGAACGCGCGCATCGGCCACAGCGGCCCGACGACATCCAGGCACCGCACTCGAAATCGCCCGCTCAAACACGGGGCGGATGTTCGACGCGACGCGCAAATCCCTTGGTCGGACGTGCGCCCAGTTCCCAAACGACGCCAGCCTGCCGTTGCGTAGAATCACACGGATCGGCTGCACCTGCCACTGCAACCTTCTCAGCCGCGCCGCCCAAAGAGTCTGTCGGCGCAGGCGACGATGGTGGAAACGGGGAGTTGCCGCAGCGCGCACTCGTACAGGAAGCCGGCCGCTGGCCGCCCGGATCACGCCTGTCGCGTTCCACTGCGAACGAAGTGGGCCGCTCCGCGTAAAATCTGGCTGACCTGGTTTCCCGGCGCGCCCTGGGATCCTCCCGGTGTGCCAACCAGTCGCCGCACGAGGCGGACGCGACGGACATCGCGGCCCCCTCGAATGCGATCAGGAGCACCATCCGCTTTAGCACGACGAAAGCAGGAGTCCAGTTGGCCACGGCGACGGCCTTCCACGGGGATCGTCCAAACACGTAATCTGGCCAGAAAAGCACGTTAGATTGGCCATTGTACGCAAAAGCAGGTACTTCCAGACTATCCGTGGCAGCGCAGCCTGTCAACGAAATCGAGGAGCCAGCGGAAGCCTCAGCCGTACTACAATTCTTTGCCTGGCTGGCACTTGTGGCTGGCACTCCCGCGCTCGCCTCCGATATTGGCAATAAAAATACTTGCAATTTTTTGTGCACAGGGTATGCTATGCGCTTATGCGTCCCTGTTATCTGGGTTTCGCGTGCTTACTCATCGCGTGAGAATTCCCTTCCGACGAAGATGGAAAACTCCCAGTTTATCATCGGTTCCTTGCCAGTTTCCCGGACGCCCGGCGTCCGTCGGTGCGCATCGCTGTTCGACTTATCGGCCGCGGCCTGCATCATCGCGATGATGGGTGTTGGTGCGGCAGGCGCGCGGGCGTCTTGTGGCGATTGGCTGGCCCACCCGAACGATTCGATGATTGCCTCCAAGGCGGGCGCTTCTTCACCGGACCATTCGAAGGTGGCACTCAGCGGCAAACATGACGGCTCGCGTCGGTCGCCGCTTTCGGCGCCGTGTCGCGGTCCTCACTGCCGAAAGGCCCCGGCGCCGCTGTCCCCGTCTTCACCGCTGAGCGTTGACGTCAGGCTCGATCGGCTCGCCCTTGTGCCTCACGGAGGTTCATCGGAGCCCACGGCGTGCCGTTTCCGCTCTGGTCACGACGCGGACGTGCAATCACTGGCGGGCTTTCCGTCCCGCATCGAGCATCCGCCCCGCGCCTAGCGCATCTGTAGTGGAACCGCCGTCTCTCGGCGTTCGTCGTTGCACCGGCTAGCGGACTTGCGCGACTGCGTTTTGAGAGAAGTCGGCGGACTCTTCACCTTGATGCAACGCCGAGCCGCGCGCAATTGGCTGTCGTGGCCGCGCAACACGGTATGAAGGCGCGTGGTTTTCCGGAGTTTCCGTTGAGCCCGGCAGGCAGGTTGGCAACAACGGCGCCTGTGACATGCGTTTGAGACACCGCGGCGACCCTCGCAGAGTGGTGTGTGAAACCAATCGTTTCTGGGGAGGTACTGCTGATGTCGACTAAACGAAAGTCGCGAGGTTTTACCCTTGTGGAACTGTTGGTCGTCATTGCGATTATTGGCATTCTGATTTCCTTGCTTTTGCCGGCGGTACAAGCTGCTCGCGAAGCGGCGCGTCGGACCCAATGCAAGAACAACCTCCGGCAGATTGGCTTGGCAATTCATAACCACGTCAACTCGCACGGCGTATTTCCCACGGGCGGAGCAGGTACTTACCCAAAAATTGAGAACTACGTGATCAACGGCAAACCTTTCGGTCCCCACAAGCAAGGGCTCGGCTGGTCCTATCAGATCGCGCCCTACCTTGAGGAAGGCGCGCTCCACGGGCTCATCAAGCAAGATCAGTTGCAGGCGGCCGTCGTACCGCTGTATGCGTGTCCGTCGCGGCGGTCGGGCGTGGCAAATATCGCCACGAAGCCAGTGTTCTTGATCGACTATGCCGCGGCGCAACCGTGCACAATCGGGTGCCCGCCCGGAAGTCCGGGCTGTCCTGAGCCGACGCCTCATTACAACCCACTCGACTCGGTACCGATTAGCCCCGCCACGTACGAATTGAATTGGCCGTCGTTTTGGGGAGGCACGAACATGAACGCAGGTCAGCAAGATCATTACCAGGTGTACGACGGCGTCATCGTCCGCTCTCCCTGGCGCCGGAATGATCCGCTGTTCACTCATGGCGGCCCTGGCGGCGAATTTTTGCAGGCTGCTCACCGACCGATACCGGTCGCGAAGATCACCGACGGAACGAGCAATACGTTCATGCTCGGCGAGAAGTATGTTCGGTCGGACTTGTACGAAGGAGGAGGTCCCTCGGACGACCACGGTTGGAGCGAAGGTTGGGATCCCGACACGATTCGCTCGACTTGCTTTCAGCCCCACCAGGACAGCGATGGGTTCCAATTTCAGTCATTGGGGGCCGATGACATTTTCGGACCCGAGAAGGACATCGTTTACTTTGGATCGGCCCACGCGGGTGGGTTTAATGGCATTTATGCCGACGGGTCTGTCCACACACTGCGCTACGACATCGACGCGGTGCTTTTCAACGCCCTCGGTACGCGGGCCGGCGGCGAAGTGGTCGACAAGAACTCTGTGAACTAATCAATGCGCCCAGACATCGGAAAGTTCACGTAAAGGAAGTCAACTCAATCTCACACTATCAATTTCAATAATTACACCAGGAGTCGCACAATGAATCAGACGAATCACACCACGAGCTACGCCATGATATCGCAGAGCGAAGAACGTCCTTTGAGTCGCAACAGACTCCTTCCGCTCGTATTCCGTCACAGGCTACGAGGTTTCGGACTTGTTGCTTTGGTGCTATTCGCCTGCAGCGTCTCGAAAACGGTTCTGGCTCAGCATTCGGTCGCCAGGACTTGGGATGAACAATTACTCCATGCAATCAGCATCGATACGGCCCGTCCCACGGTTCACGCCCGCAATTTGTTCCACCTGTCGACCGCCATGTACGACGCCTGGGCGGCTTACGACACGACGGCGCGGCAATATGTTCACCACGAGAAGCTATCGGCCGGCGACGTGGAAGCGGCACGAAACGAAGCCATCAGCTTTGCAGCGTACGGCTTGATCAAGCATCGCTTTGTGACCGGACCAGGCGGGGTTGGACCGGGCAAGAACACGACAGCGAACGATATACGCAATCAAATGATTGCGTTGAACTACGACCCTGACAACACCACGACGGTCGGCAACTCGCCTGCCGCGGTCGGCAACCGCATCGCGCAATCCGTAATCAACTACGGTCTGGCCGATGGCGCCCGTGAAGCCAACAACTATATCACGGCGATGGGCGAGTTCGTTCCGGTGAATCCAGCGTTGACATTCGATGAGCCGGGTAACCCGACGATGGTTGACCCCAACCGCTGGCAGCCGCTTCATTTCTTGGGCCAGCGGATTGACCAATTCGGCACCGTGATCAATGAATCCACGCAGCGGCACCTCACGCCGTTTTGGGGGCGTGTCAAGCCGTTTGCCATGACCGCGGCCGACAAGAGCGCGAACGGCGTGTACCACGACCAGGGCACGCCGAGGCAACTTGGCGGGGCCACCGACGGCGCATTCAAGCAAATAGACGTGCTCGATTACCTTCGTCTGACATCGCAGCTCGACCCGAGCGACAATGTAATGATTGACATTTCGCCGGCCACTCGGGGCAACACCCCAAACGCGCCGTTTACGGAGAGCTACAACCAGGTCGGACACGCCTTGAATCCTTACACCAACCAGCCGTACCAACCCGAATTGGTGAAGCGCGGGGATTTCGCCCGCGTGGTGGCCGAGTTCTGGGCCGACGGTCCGCGCTCGACCGCGCCTCCCGGACACTGGAACGAAATCCGCAACGACGTGACCGACAAGATGGAACAACTCGGCATTCCCAAGAAATTTGGCGGCGCCGGCCCCACCGTCAGCGATCTGGAATGGGATGTTAAGAGCATGTTCGCCTTGAACGGCGGATTGCACGACGCCGCAGTCGCCGCGTGGAACCATAAGGGCGTGTACGATTCGGCCCGCCCCATCTCCTACATCCGCTACATGGGTCAACTCGGCCAGTCGAGCGATCCGGGTGGTCCTTCGTATCACCCCAATGGTTTGCCTTTGGAACCGGGCTTGGTGGAGGTGGTCACACCGGCAACGACGGCCCCCGGAGAGCGGCACGAACAATTGGCCGGCAATGAGGGCAAGATCGCCATCCGGACATGGCAAGGGGCGGTGGACGGCGTTCGGCCATTCACCGATCCATCGCAGATCGGCGGCGTCGGCTGGATTCTGGCCGAAAACTTCATGCCCTATCAATTAAAGAGTTTCGTAACGCCGCCCTTCGCTGGCTTCGTTTCCGGGCACTCAACTTACAGCCGGACCGGCGCCGAGGTGCTGACGCTGCTGACCGGCTCAGAATACTTTCCGGGCGGTATTTTCGAGTACGACGTTCCGCAGGGTAGCGGCCTCGATTTTGAATACGGCCCAACGACTGCCATGCAATTGGAATTTGCGACGTATTTCGACGCCTCGGATCAGGCTTCGATTTCGCGCATATTCGGTGGCATTCACCCACCGGCCGACGATTTTCCCGGTCGGCGGATTGGCCACATAGTGGGTCCGGACGCCTGGAACCTCGCCCAGCTGTATTTCAGCGGCCAGTACGTGCCCGAACCGTCGAGCCTTATGCTCCTGGTTCTCAGCACGGCCTGTTTGCTTTTCGGTCCAGCACGGCGACACCAACGTGGTTAGTGACGCGTTCGCCATAAGAGGCATTTAAGGAGCGGCTGCAACACAATGGCTGCGAAGCGACTGAGGTTCGAGCAACTTTCACGGATGGCCGCCGTCTTGGCGACGGTGTTGGCAGTAGGTGCTCGTTCCGATTTGGCGTCCGCAGTCGTGTACACAAATGTGACATCCACCGCTGGGATCGCGTACAAACAGAGACTCAGCGGCGTGGCTCCCTTTCCGCTTCATCAAACTGGCGGGGCGGCGGCGGCCGACTACAACAACGATGGTTGGGTTGATCTTTTCGTCACCAAGTTGGATGGCGCGCCGGTGCTCTATCGCAACACAGGTAGCGGCACTTTCGAGAACGTGTCGCAGGCGGCCGGTTTCACGGCCGGCCTGCCCCTGAATGGCGCCGCCTTTGGAGACATCGACAACGATGGCGACAAAGACCTGTACGTCACGTCAAGCGGCCAGTCGGGAGCGGCCGCAACGCGGTTCTATTTGTACATCAACGACGGCAACGGCCACTTCGCGGAAGAGGCCGTTGCCCGCGGGGCCGCCGTGAGCGGCGTGTTCCGCGTCGGAATGAGTGTCACCTACGGCGACTACGACAGCGACGGATATCTGGATATCCACACGACGGATTGGGGCAATGACATCGCGGACAGTACGTCGCGCTTGCTCCGCAATCTGGGTGCCGCCAACCCGGGCTATTTCGAGGACGTGACGGTGGCGGCCGGCCTGAATGTGTATCGTCCGTCGTACTTTCCTGGCGGTAGCACAGATGGTGCCGCCTACCGCTTCGCATCGACCTTCACCGACCTGGACCGCGACGGCCACCCGGACCTCGCTATTACCGGCGATTTCAAGACCAGTCAGATTTTTTGGAACAACGGCAACGGCACGTTCACCGACGGCACAGCCGCCGCCGGCGTCGGTGCCGACGAAGACGGCATGGGACAATCGATCGGCGACTACGACGGCGACGGAAGGATGGACTGGTTTATATCGGCCCTTGTCGACGTGCCGGGCAACCCTCCTCATGCCGGTAACTTCCTCTACAAAAACAACGGCAATCGCACCTTTACCGACGCAACACCTCCCAGTCTCCGCAATTCTGGTTGGTCATGGGGCACCACGTTCCTCGATCAAGACAACGACCGTGATCTCGATATCTTCGTCACCAACGGTGGGGATCCGAACCTGCCCGATCAATCGCACGTTTATGAAAATTCGGGCGGTGCGTTCACCGACGTCTCCAATTCAGTCGGCGTCACGGATAACAAGCTGGGTCGCGGTCTCTTGAGCTTCGATTACGACAACGACGGCGATCTGGACGTCTTCATCGCCAACCATGGAAATCCATTCGGCGGCAGCCTCTCATCTTCGATTCTCTATCGCAACGACGGTGGCAATGCCAACGACTGGCTCAAGATCAAAGTTCAAGGCACTACGTCGAACCGCGACGGTCTCGGCACGTTCATCACGGTCGATCCCGACACGAGCGTCACCGGCGACGAGATGGTCCGGGAGATCAACGCTGGCAGCAATTTCGTCGGCCAGAACGAATTGACGGCGCACGTCGGCTTGGGCCCCAATTCTGGAACCATTGATTTGATCTCGGTCGTCTGGCCGAGCGGCGCCGTGCAACAGCTAAGCAACGTGTCGCCGAATCAAGTTTTGAACTTGGTTGAGAGTGCGGGCCTGCTCGGCGACTACAACCAAAACCTCGTCGTCGATGCTGCCGACTACGCGGTATGGCGTGATCAGCTCGGCTCAATGGGTAGCGGCTATGCCGCCGACGGCAACGGCGACAACATGGTCAATCAGCTTGACTATGACCTTTGGAAGGCGAACTTTGGTACAATGGCAGTCGGCGCCGCGTCTGCGGCCCAGCTTGCGCCGGTGCCCGAGCCGTCAACAGTGGCGTTGCTAGTTGTTGGAGCCTTCATCCACTTCCTGAAATCTACTGCCGATCGCGATCATAAACAGATAAAACGAATCCTCATAGTCGCAGGCGCCATGGTTTCTGTCTGGGCGCCGTCTTTGTCGGCCGACGAGCCATCGAACGTCGCCAAGCCGATTCCGGCCACGCGCCCGGAGATGAAGACCGCACTCGAAGCGCTTAAGGTACGCCAGCCGCGGATTCCACCGCCGCGTCCAACGGAAGGGGAGGCAACTGACGAGAACGATCGCACGCCGGGCGACTATCTGCCTGCGATGTGGGGCCTCGGCGGTTT
>JBIOWO010000129.1:0-27429 GCA_044868555.1 Lacipirellulaceae bacterium
CGGCGCCGAGTTCTAGCGTGCAGATGCTCCCCCCTGCTTGCGGCGAGCTACCTCTATTGGGTTATGGGCCACCAAGTCATTCGCAGTGGCTCCGAATTGCGCTTTGCACGGCGTGATCGTTTTGTTCCGTCTGAAATAGGGCAAGTCTAAGAAAACAACATCGTGTGTCGCGTTATTCTGCGCACAACTCAATAAGTGGAGATATGGTTCCTAGTGGATGACGCATTGGACGCTGGCGACAAGAAGTCGTCGGTCATCGCACGAAGACTCCGGCGGCTTACTCATCGGAACGAGTGTGCGTGCCGGCCATACCAACCTTTCCGGTTTGAGCCTAGGCACTTCAAACCAGGGGCAAACTCCTCTGCCTGAACGGTGTTAGATTCCGCACGACAAGGGGCCTGAGTTTCGCGCTGTCGCGAAGTCTGGGCCCAATACGATCGTGAGCGGTGATCAATCAACTACTGAGGGCGTCGCTGCGCTTGTGAATGCGCGTTGACATTCCGGCATCGAAGAAGAACTGGAGCGAACCATGACGAGACGATCGCGACATCTTGAAACTTTGGCTCGTACGGCGGCTATTTGCGGCGTGGCGTGGTTGATCGCGGCGGCGGCCTGGGCCGATCCGCCTCGCGTCATTTCCGTCGAGGAGCATTGGGAATTACACATCAGCCAGCCCGATCAGGACATGAGCGCGCCGCAGACCACGATGGTCATGTCGCCATCGGGAGATTTGGACAGTGCCTACTTCCTGTTGACGCTGAACCATTCGACGGTTCCAGATTACCGCCCCGGCGGAATGCAGGTCCAACTTTGGGACGGGTCGAATCTGGTCGACAACCACGTCGCCGACGAGGGCGAAGCACTTTCGCACAACGATGAAACCGTGAGTTGGGTACAGCGTATGTCGCTGGAGGACGGCACCCTGACCTTTCAAGTGCTCGGCGGCTCCTCGGAAACTTGGGGATCGTTTGGAGGAGCCGACTTGACGTTGAGCACTGCCACGTCGCTCACCGGTTTGAACAGCTATCTACCGGCGGTGTCGCTCACGGAATCAGAAGTGGGCTATGCCGAGAACCGCGTCGTATCGTTGGTGCTCACCAAACTGGTGTGGGTCACGGAGGATGGCGTGGTGCACGAGCAGAACGCACCGATTCCAATTGATACGAGCCTCGATCCGTAGTTCGCTACTCATCCTTACATGGCGCCATGAGGCGCTCCTTTTCAACCCGCTTCCTCGCCGAGCAGCTTCAAGGGATCCACCATGAAACTCAAACGAAAATCACTCCGCAACACGCGTCGCGGCGCAATCGCGATCTTGACCGCCATCTTGTCGATCGTCCTCGTCGGTATGGTCGCGTTCTGCGTCGACCTGGGCTACGTGCTATCCGCCAAGGAGGAGCTGCAACGCTCGGCCGATGCCACGGCGATGGCGACATGCTGGGAATACGGGCAGAAGTTGTCCCAAGGGTATGGGGCGTCGGACGCGACGGCGCTTGCCCGGCTGACGGCCGTTCAGTATGCGTCGCTGAATCCGGTCACCGGCCATGCCATGGTCGTAGACGGCAACACCAGCAACGACCCGAGCGGCGACGTGGTATTCGGTTACATTTCGGACTTCTCTAATTCCGCGAGCACGCTGGATACCGGGACACCGGCCAATTACAACGCCGTGCGCGTTTCGATGGCCAAGAACTCGTCGGCCAACGGGGAAGTGCCGTACTTTTTTGCCCGCGTGTTTGGTTTGACGGGCCAGGCTCTGCGTTCGGAAGCCACCGCCGCGATCGTCCGCAACATGAAGGGCTTTCAAGCGCCGGCCGACGGCAGCAATCTCGAGTTACTGCCGTTTGCCCTGGATCTCGACACCTGGACGAATCTGGTGAACGGCAACAGTACCGACAAATACCGCTGGAACTCCGAGACCGAACAGATCGAAAGCGGAGCCGATGGAAAAGTCGAGGTGAATCTCTATCCGCAAGGGACCGGCTCGCCGGGCAACCGCGGCACCGTGGACATTGGCGGCAGCAACAATAGCACCTGTGACATTGCCCGGCAGATTCTCGACGGCGTTTCCGCCCAGGACCTGGCAGACCTTGGCAAGCCGCTCGAGTTTGATTCCTGCGGCAAGCTGGGGCTCAACGGCGACACGGGAATCAGCGCGGGCGTCAAGGACGAGTTGGCGGCCATCAAGGGCCAGCCGCGCGTCATACCCGTGTTCGAGAGCGTCAGCGGGAACGGCAACAATGCGGACTACACCATCGTCAAGTGGCAGGGCATTCGCATCATGGCAGTGAAACTGACCGGCTCGATGTCGCAGAAACACGTGACCATTCAGGTGGCGCCGGTGTTGGCGAAGGGCGGGGTTCCATCGACGACGAGCGGCACCAGCGAATACGTCTTCTCGCCCGTTGTCTTGGTCAAATAAGTCTGTCTCCGTGTAGCGCAATTGGAATCTTTGATCACATACCCAGACTAAATTGCAGAACAGGCACACTCCATGTTGCGTGCATTGATCACATTCGTTCGCTGGAGCCGGCCGACGGAACGATTGTCGACCGCGGTTGGTGGACGCACTTCCGCGATTGGCCGACGTTCCCGGCGAGCGAAACGACTTGGAGCTTCAGCCACGGAATTTGCCGTCGTCGCGCCGGTTTTTTTCCTGATGATCATTGGCTTCATCGAGTTTGGCCGGGCGCTGATGGTGCAGCAAGTGCTGGTCAATGCGTCGCGTGTGGGAGCGCGGGAGGCAATCACCACTTCGGCGACGTCGACCGGCGTCGAGACGGCCGTCCAGGAATACACGGAAGGTGTGGCAGTACCGGGCGTTGACGTGAGCGTGACGCCGAACCCGGCAACGGCCACTCCCGGCACCAGCATTACTGTGACGACTTCGGTCCCCTTCAGTTCCGTGAGTTGGATGGCGTCGCCCTGGTTCTTAGGCGGGCAGACGTTGACGGCCAGTTCCATTATGCGGAAGGAGGGATTCGAATAGAGTCCCTGCACCTGGCGTCACGCGACCACTTATTGAGCAATCGCGGCCGATCGTAGCCGTATCCCAAGTTTGTTTGCTCGTGTTTTTGAACGAGCACCCCCAAGGCCGCCGGCCTGACCCACCGGCGGCCTTCTTTGTTGGCTTCGTACTGCCACGTTGGCGCGTACGCGTAGTGCGATCAGCAACATCGCTACCGCCGCCACGCCGTTGTTGAATGGCGATCATCTCGTGATGCGAAAGTACAACGAGATAGTGCCGAATACTCCGTCTGATACCGGAGACGCAGCGCACCGCGGTCGCCCCCCATTTGTGTGCTAGGGTTTAGTCAACGGAGTGGCAGCGTTGTCGCGTGGACCCCTTGGACGACGTGGCAAGCAAACCGGGGCAGCCTTTTCCCATTGCCTTTTCATACTGGACCTTTGCCTTCCGAGCCTCAGCAGCGGCTTTCCAGCTCTGCGAGGAAGCTGTTGTTTGCTACGGACCGATTGGGCGTCTTTCGCCAGGTGGCCTGTCTCCAGAGCCTGCCTGCCGAAGAGCGGAAAGCCAGCGATGATCCGACGCACCGTGTTTCACCGAAGGCCTGGCCAATGTCGCGGCACGACGGTCGTGGAGACTGCGCTGGTGCTGCCGGTGTTCCTGTTGTTCGTGTTGGCGCTCCTGGAGCTGGGGCACGCGCAGTTGGTAAAGCACGTGCTGCGGAGCGCTTGCCGGCAGGCGGCCCGGATCGGCACGACGGAAGGCACGACGACGGACGACGTCGAAAGCCGCGTGCTGGCTACCTTGTCGTCGATCGTGGACCAGAACGACGTCGAAGTTTTTGTGAAGGATGCGGGCACGTACGACACGGGCGGCCAGCCGGAAGGCGGCGACGAGCTGGAAGCGCTGCCGAGCATCGAATTGTCGAACGCGGAGCCGCTGCAACTGTTCATGGTCCGGGCGACGATCGACTACGACGACGTCGCGATCGTGCCCAATATTCCGTACCTCGGTTCGTTCCTGGATGGCGTGGTGCTCGAGGGGCAAGCGTTCATGCGCCATGAGTAGGGCGCGACTTGGGAGATGCAGCGATGAAGAGACACCGAAACATTTTTGAGGATCGTTGCGGCGCCGTGGCCGTCGAGTTTGCCATCGTGGCGCCCGTGCTCTTGGCGATTGCGCTGGGAACGATCCAGATGGGGCGGGCCTTCGAGATGCAGAACTTGCTGGAGGTGGCGGCCCGGGAAGGGGCCCGCTTCGCCTCGATGGACCGGGACGAGCTCTTGGATCCGAGCGACGACGCGACGCAAAAGCTGATCGACGACGTCGAGAATTTCCTGGCGGCGAACGACGTGCCACGCGACGATATTTCGGTCGAAGTCAAGGACTTCGAGAACCCGGAAGACGACTTCGCCATCGACGATCCGAACAACGATCTGAAGTTGTTCATCGTCGAGATTTCGGTGCCCTGGTCGAGCGTGAGCGTGATGCCGGTGTCGGCGGGCAGCGACTACGCGCTGACGGCGAACGTAGTCTTCCGCAACGGCCGGGCGACGATTTCGGACTAGTTATACGGGATGCGGGACGCAGTTTTCGGCACACGGAGTGGTTTCACTGTACCCCACGCGCGACGGCGCGCGTGGAACAACGATGGTTAGCCGGGAGGGGAGCACGATGAGTCGTCACACGTTGGAAGTTACCGGACGGGCGGCGGGGCGCTGGCAGCAGCGACGAGGCGTGATTGTCGTGTTGACTGCTTTTTTGCTGACAGTGCTGTTCGCCTTCGTAGCCTTGTCGGTGGACACGGGCCGCGTTGTGTTGACGGAAACCCAGATGCAGAACGCGGTGGATGCGGCGTCGCTGGCGGCTTCGCAGGAAATCGAGGCGGCCGTTTACGACGCCGGCCAGGGACAGGGCTCGGCGACCATCGATGCCAACTCAATCGCGGTCGAGGCGGCGCGACAAATGGCGGAGCAAGTTGCCGAAGCAAATGGTGTGTTCATCGACTCTCAGGAAGACGTCCAATTTGGCAAACGGATTTATAGCCCGGCGTCCGGCGAATGGACCGTCGAGTGGAACGGCACGCCGTACAACGTGGTGAAGGTGACGGCCCGCCGCACCGGCAGCGACTTGTCGGCGCCCGATGGCGAATTCCCGCTGGCGTTCGGCTGGGCGATCGGCAAGGACAGCGTGCCGCTGGTAACGTCGTCGACGGCGTTTACCGAGGCCCGCGACATCGTGCTCGTGCTCGACTGGTCCGGTTCGATGGATTACGACAGCCTGCTCACTTCGTCGCTCGGACTGACCGATGCGGAAGAAATCCTGGACAGCATGTGGGACACCCTGGTAGCAGCCGACCCGAAGTGGCCCGGCACGAGCACTTCCAAGTTTCCCTCGACCGGCTTTGGCAGCATCAACTCGTACCAAGGGACGTACGTTTCCAGCACGACGACGAGCACGGTTCTCAGCACGCTCGGCCTGACACAGAACGACGGCAGCGGCAATCGACTACATCCGTATCCTCAGGCCGGCCGTGATTCGAGTGGTCTGCCAAAATCCAAGCCTAGTAACTCGACCAGCGACTCGTTGTGGACAAAATACGTTGACTTTGTGAAGAATCATCCGAAGACGGAGTACCGGAAGTACTACGGCTATCGCACCCTGATGGACTTCCTGCAACAGAAAGCGATCAGCGGTTTCACACCGCGCGCCCGCACAAACTCGGAAGACTTGTGGCGCACGCCTCACCAGCCCATGGAGGCGCTCAAGAAGGGCGGCTCCCTGTTCCTGGCCTTCCTGGAAGAACTCGATTTCGGTGACGAAGTCGGCCTGGTGGGCTATGGACAATGGGCCGAGCCGATCTACGAGCTCAACGACGGTGTCGTCTCCGTCGACGTGTCGGACGATCCGATCACGCCCGACTTCAGCCAGATCGACACGTTGCAGCTCCACCATCAGGCGGGCGAATTCAACGGCCAGACGAGCATCGGCGACGGCATTCTCAAAGGCCGCGAGATGCTGCTCGGCAGCTCCAGCGACCCGAACGATCATGGCTTCACTCGCTATGGAGCGCGGCCGACCATGATTCTGATGACCGACGGCCTGGCCAATCAGAAGCCCAGCGGCTGGAGCTTGCCGTCGACCTTTCACTGGGAAGATTGGACCGACTACGACGGCGATGGTGTCGCCAACTACAGCACGAGTGACAACTACAAGCGGTACGCCTTCTGGGAAGCCACCGAGGCGATTAAGCGCGGCGTCACAATTCACACGATTGCCGTGGGCGCCGAAGCGGATCGTAACTTGATGCGGGCGATCGCGTTTGCCGCAGATGGCGTATTTGTTGACGTGCCGGTGCACACGTCCGTCGAGGAAGTCGAAGAGAATCTCAGCGCGGCCTTCTCGCAGATTGCCGCCAAGGTTCCTTCCGCCCAGTTGATGTACGAGGATTAGCAGAAAAGCTTCCCCTCCCCAGTACTCTGGGGAGGGGCTAGGGGTGGGGCAGCGTGCATTCCGTTTCCGCTCTTCCCTGAGCACAATTTTTTTGCTCGTGTCTTGAACGAGCACCCCCGAGGCCGCCGGCCTGACCCACCGGCGGCCTTCTTTTTTTGACATGGTGCCAAAGCGGCGAGTAGCACGAAGTAGCTGGAAAGCGTCCGCGATAGTCTGGAATTATGCTGAGTTGCGCGAAATCGAAGAAAAAACGTCGGCGAATTCTCCCGAATATCTTGTATTGCGATCTGCCTCGACTAGAATGTGCGTGCTATGCGACGGAGTCGAAATTGACTGCTCGACCATTCGACGAGGTTGCCGATGTCCCGCATGCGCATTTGTCGCCGCTGCGTAATTGTTGTTGTGGCTGTGGTGAGCGTACCGGCCGTCATTCAGAACCAAGCCCACGCTGATCTGACATTTTTTCTCAATCCTGGACCGCTTTCGAACGCCTTGGAACTGCAGCAAGGACCCGGTCAGACCAGTAACCTGGGCTCATTCGACGTCGTAATCAATGCCGGGGCAACGCTCGCTGGCAATGCAGCAGCGCTGGCGGCTTTCAATCGGGCGGCCGAACAATGGGAAGCCTTCGTTTCCGATCCGATCACCGTGAATGTGAGCGCGGATCTGGCGCCATTGGGAGCCGGCATTCTCGGCAGCACGTCGTCGGTCCAGCTATTTGCTTCGTATTCGACGATTCGCGGCGCCATGGTGACCGATGCCTCGGACGAAGCCGACGACGCAATCGTGGCTTCGTTGCCCGCCACGTCAATCTTCACGATGCCAGCCGGATTTTCCCAGCACACGACAAGTGGCGTTCCGAACCTCCAGGCGACTAAGGCGAACCTCAAGGCGCTGGGTTTCGGCGGCCTGGATGGAGCCTTCGGTACCTCCGACGGCTCGATCACGTTCAGCACGGCCTTCAGTTTTGACTTCGACAACAGCGACGGAGTGACGGCCGGATTTCACGATTTCGAAACAGTGGCGGCGCACGAGATCGGACACCTCCTGGGTTTCATCTCCATCGTGGACTACATCGATTTCAGGATCAACAACAGCCAGACGGCCAGCGACGTTCTACCCACCTCGCTGGACATGTATCGCTTTGACAATGATGGCGCCAGCGATCCCGCCGACGCCACCGATTTTAGCACCATGACGCGCTCGTTGATCCCCGGCAATGAAGAGATCTTTGATCAAATCAGTGGGACGGATGGCGGAGATGCGGAAGTCCTGATGTCGACGGGCCTCACGCAAGGCGATGGGCGTCAGGCCAGCCACTGGAAAGACGGTTTTGGATTGGGACTGATGGATCCGACCTTGGCGACAGAAGAGATTTCGCCGATTACGGCCAATGACCTGCGTGGCCTTGACCTGATTGGTTACGAAATCATCGTCGTTCCCGAAGCCCGCGCCTATCTCATGTTGGCGGCGGCCGCGTGCCTGATCGGCCTCGGCGCCGGCGTTCGAAGGTTGTCGATAGCCTGATCACGGCACGGGCGGATCGCGGCCGCATGAGCACACCCAAGGCCACCGGCCTGACCCACCAGCGGCCTTCTTTCTTGCGCCGTCATCGACCCGGCGAGGATGCCGCCTGCCGGCGCCATCCATAGTCAAATATGTCCGCTTGACATATATCCGTTACGGATATATGCTCGTGGTATGGCAAACAATCAAGCGGGCGCGCCCCTCACTCCGGCCGTGCTGCATATTCTCCTCGCGCTCTCTACACAGGAGCGGCACGGCTACGGGATGATGAAGCAGGTCGAGTCGGACTCGCAGGGAAAAGTAAAAATGGGACCGGGGACGCTCTACGGCTCGCTCGGTCGCATGATCGAGGCGGGATTGGTCCGCGAAAGCGACAAGAAAGTAGACCCGAATATGGATGATGAACGGCGCGTCTACTACAAAATTACCGGCCTCGGACAAAAAGCGCTCGCGGCCGAATTGAAACGATATCGCGACGTCGTGGCGGTCGCCAAAAAGCTACGCCTTCACCGCAGGCAATGAGCTACGGCCATGACAGATGAACACACGATCGCCCGATACCGCCGCTGGTATCGGAAACTGCTCCGCATCTATCCGCGGCCGCACCGCGAGCGGTTCGCGGAGAGCATGGAACAAACATTCAACGATCTTCTCCGCGAGCGGGCACAAGCGGGAGACGGATTGGTCGGTTTCGTACTCTGGATGTTCGTCGAAACATCGACGGGAATCATTCGCGAGTACGCAAGGTTTATCATCATGCAAGTAAACATCATTCGCATCGCGATCGGGACAGGGCTCATATTACTGATACCTCTGATTGGAAACCTTTTCATGGGATGGAACTGGCCCGCGTTTGCTTTCCCGTTCTGGGGCGCCGTCCTGTTCGGCACTGGTCTCACCTATGAGCTGGTTGCAAGGAAGGGGGGCACCATTGCTTACCGAGCCGCTGTCGGCATTGCGTGCGCGACAGGGTTCATCCTGTTCTGGATCAACGCCGCCGCTGGCATCATCGGAGACGGCCCCGTGAACTTGATGTATTTGGCGGTGCTCGCTATCGGATTCTTCGGCGCATTCATCGCGCGCTTCGAATCACATGGAATGGCGCTGGCGCTCTTCGCGACGGCGCTCGCCCAAATGTTGGTCCCTGTAATCGCGCTCGTGATTTGGACAGCCGGCTGGCAAGATTTGCTAATCGATCCAAACTCACCCCATCCGCCGTTCCACCCGGGTATCGCGCCGGTTTTTGGTTTGAATGCAGTCTTCGCCATGCTGTGGGTCGTATCAGGCTTGCTGTTTCGACGCGCCGGGGGTGGAGAAGAGCGAGGACGCCTGCTTCGCTGAGCTTGCCGTTCCTGGTGTTCGTCAGGTCCGCGTTGCCGCCGTAGATCGCAGCGCAACTGTTGGTGACGACGACCCGCTCGACGGACGGGAACACCAGTTCTTCGGTCGATCACCGGGCCGTGCTCGGCACACGCAACGTCCTCGAGCAGGTCAAACGAACGAATTTCGCACTCGTTCGGGCGGCTGCCGACGCGCGCGTCGATGAGCACAATCGATGCAGGTTAGAGCATTTTTCCAAAACATGTAGCCACAAAGCACACAGAGACGACAGAGCGCTATGCAAATGGGCCTGTCTTGATAAACTCTCGGTGAGCTCTGTATTCTCTGCGGCTATGTTTTAAAGTGAATTGCTCATGAGCCGTCACATTCCATTTATTCGGGATCGTTCGCAACCTCTCGGCCGTTGATCGATGCGAGCACGCGGTGCAGCCCGACGTCCATGCTGTAGCTGAAGGAGTGGACGGAGCCGTCGGCCATGGAGACGTTCCAAGCGGCGGCGTGAGCGCTGCCGAAGTCGTGGCAGGCCAGGCAGTTGTTGACAACGTCTCGGGAAGGAGCGCTGGCGGCAAAGCGGACGTACGAATTCGCCGCTCCAAAATTATCCTTGAGCCCCGCAATGGGGGCCCGATCGCCGACGTCCTCGCCGCTCGTGTAATGGAGTATATCCATCGACTTCTCCCCGACGAGATACGTGTTGCTCGATCCATCCACAATATTCTTGAGCTTGGTACGGCGACCAATGGACCAGATTCCATCGTGCTCGAGCGTGAAGTTCAATCCGGCTCCGTTCGCGCCTTTGCTTCCTGCTGCCGTGGAACTGCCTCCGTTGATTGCGTAGTCGGTCCTGGCGCCGACAGGGCCGTACGCCGTTTTTTCGGCACGCACCAGCGGATACGCGCGGGGGGCCCGCCTCGTCGGGCAATAAAGGTTTGGAACTGGGACCGTAACCGCGACTCTCAACTGCGCGGGGTCTGCTTTACCCTTTGCGGCCGCGATCAGGACGTCGGCGATCAAACCGTCTTCCATGAACGTGATCGATTGCAATATCCAATTTCCAGTCACGGCCATGCCCGCTGCCGCCGCTTTTCGGTTCGCACCGAAATTAACGCCGCGAGGTTCTCGCTCCCCGCCATGCCCCGGAAAGAAACGTCGCGAGGATTCGAAATTGTGGAAGCTGACCGCGATCTGCTTCAGATTGTTGCGGCATTGGGTCATTCGCGCTGCTTCGCGAGCAGCTTGAACGGCCGGCAACATCAGCGCCACGAGCACTCCAATGATCGCGATGACGACCAGCAACTCAACGATCGTGAAACCGGTCACTTTCTCCAGAGTGGAGACCAGGCGACGGACCGCGTGCGTGCGGCCACAGGCCCCAGATCTACGATTGGTAGCAAGTTTCATCGTAGCACCCCCCGGGCTGCGTACGTCGACTACATAAAAATCTCAGCCTTTCCGACACACTGGTTTCACCAGTTGTGTGCCTGATCTCTCGTTCCAGAAATGCGAACACCGATTCGCCACCGAATTTGGTTCCGCATCATTGCTGCCGCATCGCTTCTGGCCGCCGTTCCCGGGCCCGACGTGCCGGCAGCGGATTGCCGAAATCGGATTGTAGCCGGCAGCGGCTCAAATGTCACTCTTTCCTCGCGATAAAAGTTTCGTCCCCAGAAAACATGGGGCCGGCGAGCCAAGACGCCGGTGGCTGCGACCGCGTTCCATCGCATGAATCCACTTGGAACGTATTAAGTGCATTTCCATCTTGACTGTAGTGGATGATCAACCCTCTCCCGATCCCGGTGAGGGACCGGGAGAGGGTTCTTGCTCGCCACACTGTCGCTGGAAATGCTCTCGTGTTCTGTCAGCGATGGTCTGACGGTGTAGCTGAACTCGCAAGAGTTCAGCGGTGTTAAACAAGCTGAATTTTTGCGGATTCAGCTACCATCGATCGCGTCGCGGCCGGTACGACACGTCGCCGCGGCCCCGGTAGTGAACATGAACCTTATGCCGATTGATCGATGAGCGTCACGTCGAATTTCGGAATTGCCACGATCTTGCGAGTTGACTTGGCCTGGAAGCGACCTAGGGTTTTGTTGGAGGCTTGAGTCCAAACGTCGGCCCGTGATAGTCAGTCGCGAGAGTGGGGCCACGCACATCATCTCTACTCCGGGACCGTTCTCGGTCGTACCGCGACGCGCGGTCAAAGAGTACATCTCGCGACACCAGGACGGAGGATGCTATGAGGAATCTGGCTTTGAAGGTGCAACGTCTCCTCGTCTCGGAAGACGGCCCCACGGCGGTTGAGTATGCCGTCATGTTGGCTCTGATCGTGGTCATCTGCTTGACCGCGATTCGTTCGATCGGTACGAACGCCAACGCGACATTTGAAACCGTTGCGGGAGAGCTTGGCTGATTGAACGCCGGCCATTGCTGAAGTCGTCGCTCGAACGTCAAACAACAGGCCAGGCCCTTGGAGGCGAAACGCCACCGAGGGCTTTTTGCTTCTTATCACCGGCGAGAAAATTCCGATATGGTCCGCCGCATTTCGAATACTGCTGGTCAGTTTAGGGCACAGGCTGACCGATGGCTCTGCGACCCTCTACAGGAATGCTGCCGCTGTTGTGATTGCCACGAGCCGGTAAACCCTTGGGACGAATTCTGTTCCAACTGTGGTCGTGGACAACCAGCCAGGGCCTCGCTATCCGCCGGGATCGTGGTCGTCGCCGGTTCTGCCACCTTATTGCTCTTGATAGCAGCCGCTTGTTGGGTCTTCTGATTGGGCGGAAGCCTTCTTTTCGAGGGCCACACGCCTCCGCACTCTCTTCGTCACCACGCTGCTGATCGCGGTCCTGCCGGCGACTGCCGCCTATTTGCGCTTGTGGTAGGATGGGGGCATGCCCCTGCAAATCTATGGCGGCGACGATGATTTGGAAGGCGAGTCGGGGGTCAATCCGGTAGCGGGGGGCTGCATGATGTTGCTGCTGTACAAGCTCGGGTGTCGTCTGGCAATTGGGGTTCTTATTGGCACGGTGCTCTTGCTCATGAAATTGGGTGTATTCCCAAACTAATCTGTTTTTCCCAAACACCAACTTACCGGTGAAGCGAGTCGTGCCTATGCGATGGACCATTGCACGAATGTTTGCGCTAATGACGGCAGTAGCCCTCTCCTTGGTAGTCTATTCACGGTATTGGACTACGGACTACTACATCCGACTCATTGTTCTCCACGGAACGTGGATGGCCGTTGTAGCCACAGCTTCCGTCGTGGCTTTTACTTCGTCTCCTAAATGGAAGAGATTTTGGTTGTCGTTTGCGGTGTTCGGTTGGAGTTTCCTGCTTTTCGATTTGCTCAACGGGTTTCTCTTTCTGAAGCAGATCCAAACATGGAGTGATTACTCATTGTTAGTCTTTCAAATCGGATTGCTCCTGGGTCTGATTTGTGCCCTCGCTTCACTCGTTCTACCTGGACCGCATGAACCTCCAAAAAACGATGACGATAGGCGGCCTGAAACTAAATCGTGAAAGTCCCGCGTATTGAACCAGCCGACACTTATCTTTCAGCATTCACGAATGGACCGCCTGCGTCTCATCCGTGGCCTGCGAATCGCCGTGACTACGGTGTGCGGGATAGCCTGCGCGCTGTTGGCCGTGATGTGGGCGCGAAGTTACCACTCGGAAGACAGGGCGAGTGGTCATATCTCCGGGTCTTATGGCGTTCAACTTTACTCGTCGCGTGGTTGGATGGTTTGCTCGCGAAACACTGCGGTCGATGCCACCCAACATTACCCGTGGAAGATGGACGTCGGAAAGGAACACTGGCTACACCCGGCCGATGACCGCCTGAAGTTTGCCAATCCATTACATTTTCTGCGCGGGGCCAGTTTCGCCAGCATCACCGCCCCTCATTGGGTGCTAATTGGCCTCAGCGGCGCCGTGGCATTGGTCACGTCCACGGTTCGTTTGAAGTTCTCCCTCCGCACTCTGCTGATCGTCACCACGGCGATCGCGGTCCTGCTGGGCGTGGTCGTGTGGGAGAGCCGGTAACTGCCGCACGCCGCTCTTGCAGCTCAAATAGTGCACGTTGGCGTGCAAGGCGTGGATGGCGACATGAAAATCGAGCTCGTCGCGGAGTCCAAAACTGGTCGGCCAGTCTTCGAAAGGTTTGCTTCTACTTCTTCCCTTGGTGCCGCTTCTGCGCAAAGAATCGTGAGAGGATTGCACTGCACTCATTCGCGAGGATGCCAGCTACGATTTCGGAGCGGTGGTTAAGGCGGGAGTCGTCGAGCAGGCGGAAGAGTGTTTGAGCAGCGCCGGCTTTGGGGTCGGCGGCGCCGTAGACGATGCGCGGGATGCGGGCCAGCACGATCGCGCCTGCGCACATCGGGCATGGCTCGAGCGTGACGTACAGGGTGCAGCGTTCGAGGCGCCAGTCGCCCAACGCCGCGGCCGCCTGGGTGATGGCAATCATTTCGGCGTGAGCGGTGGGATCGTGGAGTTGCTCGCGCATGTTGTGGGCCGCGGCGATCACCTGGTCGCCACGCACCACGACCGCGCCGATCGGCACCTCGTCCTCGTCCAGCGCGGCTTGGGCCTCGCGGAGCGCTAGCCGCATGAATGTCTCGTGGGGCGGGCTGGAAAACGGCGGATCGTCGGACATCGGCGTCGGCGCGGCTGGCGTGGGGTTGCAGGCGATAGAACCGGCACAATCAGACGTTACCAAGTTGCCCTGCCGGTTGCCAATGGTTGGCTCCCCGGCGCGGCCCGGCCGGACGACGGCAGTATGGTTTGACGGCCAGCGGGGCGGTAGTACGATTCTAAGATCAGGCGGGAAGCGACGCTCGTATTTTTGTCATGGCCGATTTTCGTCCTGTTCGCGGCCGACCGCGTGTGCTTTGATACCTTGTTGAGCGCAACCATGATGCAATTGCCGAAAGTCAACCGAGCGAACCGAGGTCAATCTGCGAATCCGTGCCGTGCAATTCGGCTGGCCGCCGGATTGATGGCGGGCCTGGCCGTGGTCGCTGTGGTCGCGCCTGCGGCGATGGCGCAGTCTCCGGCCGCGAATACTCCAAACGCGAACAGCGCGGTGCCCGCGGCGGGGCGACTCCAGGCGCTGCTTCGCGCGACGGACACGCAATTCCAGATTGCCTATCGGTTTAACGCGGAGGAGCAGCAGCACCGCCGCGAGCAACTGGCCGCGGCTGTGGCGGCCTGGCGGGCGGCGGGACGCGATTCGGCCAACGATCAACGGCTGGCCGATTGGTTGCGGGCGGCGATCCGCAATTCGATGCCGGGCTCGCGCGAGCCGCTGCCGGCGGTGCCGAATTTCGAACGGCCCGCAGTGGCGGCGCCGACGGCGGCAACTACGACCGCGCCATTGTCGAAAACAACGCCCTCGTCGACCACGCGGCAAAAACCGGTCGTCGAGAATTCGGGCCCGGCGCACGTGCCAGCCCAATCAACCCAGCTGCGGGCGGAACAATCGCTCATTGGCCGCGAACCGCCGCGTCGGGATACCGCGGCGCCAGTCGCTCCGTCGCAAACTACCAGCACGGATGGTGGGACCGCAGCAGGACACGATCCGGAGCAGGATTTTTGGAGCGCGCACCCGGCGATTGGAGACGTGCCGGCCGATCTGACGGGCGACCCGTTCCAGGATGATCCGTGATTGGATCGGCGGCAAGCTCGCCGGCTCCGATTACTTCCTCCCACCCGGCTTCGCTGCCGGTTTCGCGGCGGCCGGCTTCCCGGCGGCGGCTTTCGCGGCAGGCGCCTTGGCTCCGGCAGCCGGTGCGGCGGCGCCACCGGCGGCGGCCGGTGCGGCGGCTCCACCCTCGGCCGTAGCGCCTTCCTCGTCTTCCTTCTTCTTTTTCTTCTTCTTGATGATCATCTTGCGCACGCGGACTTTGGGCAAACCCAGCGGCGATTTCTCGTCGCTCCATTTGTCGGCCTCGCGGAGCCGCTGGATCCGCTCGACGCGCGAGAGCACGCTGCGGTTGCGGGCGGCGCCCCGCTTGACTCGAAGACTCTTGTCGATCGTCATATCACTCTCCGACACGATCCGGCTGATACTGGCACACGGTAGAAGACCCGCCAGTATACGGCTTCGATCGAGAGCGTTCAACCCAAGACGGTGCGCAAAAACGCGGCCGATTGCGCCAAATTGCCGCCGCGAGCAAACTCGCAGCGGCCAGCACGAAGCTCACTGGTTCCGGGACGTGCGTCAGGCTGCTCGAACCTAAAGTCGCTCCTGCCCCCGGGCCGCCTCCACTACCCGGCTGCCCGAAGTGAGAGGCCCATACGGCGTAGTCAGCGTCGTCGACCAGGAACGTATGATCGCCGTCGGCCGGCGGATGATTCGGCACCAGCGGCATCGGCGGCGGGCCCAGGACGAACTCGCTGCCCGTCTGGCCCTTCGTCTTCCGCCAGATGACGTAGTCGGCCGCATCGACCTCACCGTTCTTATTGTAATCGCCCTTGAGATAGTTGGGTCCACCGATCGAGCCCGTCAAAATCGTGCCATAGGGAACACCCTGGTTCGACTCGATCACCGCGGGCTGGGGCGGCGGAGTGGTGTGGTCGTTGTCGCTCACCGGATGCGGGTCGCCCGACTGGCGGAGCAGGAATGTGTTGTTGATGTAGCCGGAGCCGAAGTTGTCCGTGATGTTCGAGACGTGCCAATCGGATTCGGTCTGGCCGGTCGAGTTGCCCCAGCGGCCCGCGTACTCGAACTCGTAAAGCAGGACCTCGTGGTCGGCGCCTGGTTCGATCCGCGGCACCCAGTTGGGCGGGAGTGGCGCACCCGCGAAATCGGCGAAGAAGTTGACCTTCGCATAGAGTCGCGCGAATTCGGAGTCCTCGATTTCCTGGGAGGCGGACAGGCCGACGGCGTCGATGACCGTCCAGTTGTTGCTCCAGTGCATGGGATCGACGGAACTATCCAAGCCGTCGTTGTTCATGTCCATGTCGATGCCGACGGCCGGAACAAGATCACCGGTCTTTCGAACGATCATGGCGGTAAACGCGGAGTTTTCGAGCTGGCCTTCATCGAGCTCGTCCGTCGCGCCGATGGTGGAAGCGGTAAGGCCGGAAGTACCGGAACCCCAGCCGGCACCATCGCCTTGGTTGATCAAATTGTTGGCGGCCGGGTTCACGGCGTATCGACTATTCTTCTGCCGTAAGGACAGGAAGCCGTTGGCGCCGAGTGACTGGCCGAGGCCCGGGTTGGCCGCGTTGTAATTCAGATCGAAGACGTTGTCGATCAGGCCAGCCGGGCCCTGACCGACGAGATCGTCGTCGCCCTCGACAAAAATCAGATAGTAATTGGCGAGCGACGCGCCGGGCTCGCCGCGGATTTCGATGTATTCGTCACGGTCGTCGGTGACGGACATGCCCGGATTGAAGAACATCTCGTTGATATAGAGCTGGGCAGCGGCGCGGCCGGGGACCGCCGCGGCGCAGGCTGCCATAAGTATTATCAGCGATTCGATTCGGACGGTCTTGCGGATCGTGCGGTACCTCATTGGGGCTCAATCGGCTCCTGAATTGCGTGGACCAGGTTTCCCACCTTGTGCGATCCGACAATGGTTCCAGAGCTTCGTTAAGGAATCGTTAAGCAACGATGAATTCTTGAAACGGGCGCTTTCTGGCTCGGCGGACGATTCGATACGATGCGTGCTCTGAAGAAACGCGGTTCGTCAAATAGCCCGCTACGGGAGTGGAGAAAATGCGCAGTTCGAACGCACGCAGGCCGGGCTTCACGCTGGTCGAACTTTTGGTCGTGATCGCGATCATCGGGATCCTCGTCGCGCTGCTGTTGCCGGCGATTCAGGCAGCCCGCGAAGCGGCGCGGCGGGCGGCCTGCACGAATAATCTCAAACAGATCGCGCTGGCGCTATTGAACTATCACGAGCAACAGGGCGAATTTCCGCGGGGGGCATATACCGCGCCCAGCGGCGCCCGCGACGAGGACGGTCTGAGCTGGGCGACAAAGATCCTGCCGCAGATCGAAGAGCAAGCCGCGTACGACCAGCTTCGGCAAAATAAGATTCCCGGCTACGAAAAGAATCCGTGGCTGCCGTATATCTTTGCGAATGCCCACAGCAAGGCCTTGCGGCCGATCGCGGGCGGCGCGACGGTGATTAACGTGTTTCGTTGCCCGTCCGTCGACTTGCCCAGCCATGCCCCGGCGGCCGGCTATTACGGCGGCACGTCGACGGCCGAATTGCCAAATACTGGTTACGCGACAAGCCATTACAAAGCGTGCCGCGGTTATTGCGACCGGGGCATGTTCTGGCGGACGTCCGAGGGCCTGCACACCGGCACGTGCAGTTTTATCGACCTCAACAACGACGGCGTGCTGGAGGACGTGCGGAAGGACGCATACACGCGCATCCGGGTTCAGGATGTGCTCGACGGCACGAGCAAGACTATCGCGGTCGGGGAGTCGGCCTATTTCGTGGCGCCCGACAACTTTCCGATCTGGATGGGTACGTACAAGCAAGATGGCAGCATCCTGTTCAAGACCGAGAGTCCCATCAATTGCCGCCTTGGTGCCGTCCGGTCGTTTCCCCTCACTAGCGCCGATTTCGCGAAGATGCCGGGCGGTGGAGACGCGGAGCAATCGGACGACTGTGCGTTTAGTTGGCACATTGGCGGGGCACAATTTGCGTTCGTGGACGGCTCGGTCCACTTCTTTACCGAGAATCTGGACGATCGAGTCTTTGCCCTGCTGGGAGATCGCTTGGACGGCGAGATTATCCGTGGGCTTGATTGACCTCGTTGGCAGCAAACGTTTGGGGGAGCGACTCGCCTTCGTCTTGCTGGCGGCGATGGTTTCGCTGTGTGGCTGCGGACAAACGCCCTACCCGGTCGCGCCGGTGCGCGGAAAAGTGACGATCGACGGCAAGCCGCTGTCGGGTGGGAGAATTGTGTTTGCCCCGATCGCGCAAAGCGACAGCATCGATTCCGGCAAGTGGGCCGTGGGCACAATCCAATCCGACGGGAGCTTTGAGTTGAGCACGTATGGCGCGAATGACGGAGCGGTGGTGGGCGAGCATTGGGCGACCATCATTGCATCGAAGAATGCCGCATTTGCCTCCACGCCTAAGTTCAGCCGCGTGAAGGTGCCGCGCAAGATCGCGGTGGAGGCTGGCACGGAAAACGATATTCCGATTGCGCTCACATCGCAGGAAATTGCCCGCTACGGCCGCAAGCCGAAGTGATCAGCGCTTCGAGCGGCGTTTTCTGAGGCCCGTCCAAACGGCCAGACCGCCCGCCGCGACCAGAGCGCACGTCGCGGGCTCGGGAGCGGGAGCCACGGTGATGGCTTGCAAGCGGGCACCGTTGGCGGCTTCCAGCGGACCGAATTGAGAGCCCAATTCGTTGTAAGTGAGCGTGAATTGCTGGCCGGATCCGAAAGGGATTTGCAGGCCCTGTGCCTCGTCGTCGATCGCGCTGTTGATTTCCAAAAGATAGATGACATGCCCCGTGACAACATGGGCGGCAATTGCACTGTCGACGGCACCGGGAATGGAGACGTTTGCGGCCGAGTCGAAGAAGTTGTAGCGCTCACCCCCGGGCGTTTCGAGGACGAAGTACTCCAAGGACTCATCCTTGACGCCGTCGAAATTGAGGCCCGTCAAGAGGCCGGGTTGATCGAACGAGAATCGAACTCCTTCGCCAGCGCCGGCGAGGGGTCCCGATCCGCCGAGCAGATTGAACAGCGGCGTCGCCAGATCGTTCGCCCCAACCACGGGAGTCGAATCGATTCCCAGGCCGGCGTTCTGCGGTTCGTTGAGTCGCGTGCCCGGAATGGTGGTAGAAAGTTGCATCGCAAATCCGCCTGCGGAAAGCGACTTGGATTCCAGACCGTTGAGATTGTTCTGACTGCCGCCGAATGAAAACGTAGCGGAGCGCGACACGGCTGGCGTTGCAGCGGCGAACGCAATCGTCAGGACAATCAATCGGGCGAAATGTGAGCGCATTAGCTACGTCCAGAGATCTACGGTTTCCGGGCAAGTTATAAGAGGGCGGTCGTCCGCGGTGACGGACGACCGCCCATGTTTGCCTGAAGCTCGATTAGTGTTGCGGCGTCTTGGAAGGCAAACAGGAAGTGCTCAATCAAATGGTACTTTGTCGTTGCTAACCCAGTTGCCAAAGCTGGCCGAGATCATGGCGGCATTTCGTGAAGGGCGCGTGAACCGGATGTGAATCCCGCGCGAATTCGCGCGCATGGCAGTCGGACCGAGGTGGAGGGGACTCTTCACGGGGCGGAACTGGTTCACGAAAACTTCACGCGGTATTCATTTTCTCGGCCGCTGTCCTTCACACGCCCTTCACAATCGTGCGGTAGCTTGCTGCCCATCGTCAGCGACGGACTGCGAACGGATCGTTCGCACGCCGCGCAACGCCCCACTTTGATGAACCCACGCTGTTTGCCCGACCGGGCAGAAGGAGTAGCTAATGCGACTGGTTGTGATCGTAACTCTCGCGGCGTCGTTGGCCGCAACTGCCGACTTGAGCGCGGCGCCGCTATCGTACACGGGCGGCGATTATACGCAGAATTTCAACGGCTTGCCGACGTCCGACGGCTTTTTCCCGCCGAGCGTCGTGATTACTGGTACCGGACCGCACGACATCAATGGTCAACTCAGCAGTACGGGCCTCGACGGCTGGACCATGTCGAATTTTGCGGGCTCTTCCACTAATACGGAGTTTCGCGCGCATGCGGGCGAGCTCGCCGGCGGCAACGGCCGCGGCATCGTCAGCTTTGGCACCGACAACTCCAGTGATCGCGCGCTGGGAGTGCTGGCCACCAGCAATCAAATCAGTCGCTACGGGTTGAGCCTGATTAACAATACCGGGGCGCCGCTGACGAAGCTCGACATTGCCTTCACCGGTGAGCAGTGGCGGCGCGGCAACGTGCCGACGCCTCCGGCAGTCTTGCCCGATAAACTCACATTCGCCTACGGCATCACCGGCACGCTCACCGATGATATCAACAGCGGAGCGTTCAACGATGTTGCGGCCTTGACCTATTACTCGCCGAATACCCAGGCCGCACCCACGGAAGTTGCGCTCGACGGCAACGCGGCTGGGAACAAGGTGGCGCTGTCGCACACGCTTGGCGGCATTAGCTGGCCGCCCGGCGCGATGCTGATGCTGCGGTGGACGGGCCAGGACATTACCGGCCAGGACGACGGGTTGTCGATCGACGACCTGCGAGTGACGGCGGGCGTTCCAGAACCGGCCTCGATAATTTGCGCTGGGTTCGCCGCGTTTGGCGTCGCGCTGGTGCGCAGGCGGCGATAACGAAACGCGATGATTTAGTCCGAGAAACCGCCAGACTGCGAAACGCCCGGCCTTTGTGGGACCGGGCGTTTTCGTTTGGCGGCGTGACGGGGCGCGTGTTAAGATGTGTGGCGTCTGGAAGCGAAGTCTCATTCCCGCTTTCCGTGGAGCGCACTGTCATGGATCCAATCGATCGCCGCCGATTTCTGGGAGCGACGGCCGGGGCCGCCGCCGTTCTGGGCACTGCGCAGGTGCTGCCGGCCGAGGAGCCGCAGGTCGACTCGCCGTCGTCGGGCGACCCGACGGGCACAGCAGCGCGGCCGCCTGCGCCGCCGATCGTCGAGCTGGGCCGCACCGGCATCAAGATGTCGCGACTCGGCCAGGGAACCGGCGTGCACGGCGGCGAGCGGCAATCGGATCAGACGCGGTTGGGATTCGAGAAGCTGGTCGATTTGATGCACCACGCCTACGACCGCGGCATCCGATTTTTCGATCTGGCCGATCTATATGGCACGCACGTTTACTTCCGGGAAGCGCTCAAGTCGATGGAGCGCGACAAACTGGCGATCCTGACCAAGGTGTGGTGGCGATACGATGGGCCGGAGGATCAAACGAGCGGCGCCGAACGGCGGCAGATGGCGAAGGCGACGCTGGAGCGGTTTCGCCACGAGCTGGCGACCGATTACCTCGACATCGTGCTGCTGCACTGCCTGACGCGAGCCGATTGGGATAAGAACATGCAGCCGTACATGGACGTGCTGAGCGAGGAGAAAGCGGCGAGACGAATTCGGGCGGTGGGCTGCTCGTGCCACGACTTTCGGGCCATGCAGACGGCGGCCGTGACGCCGTGGGTCGACGTGATCCTGGCGCGGATCAACATGCATGGCGGCAAGGCGGTGATGATGGACGGCTCGCGCGAGGAGGTCGAGGGCGTGCTGCGAACGGCCAAGGCAAACGGCAAGGCGGTCATCGGCATGAAGATCTTCGGCGAAGGCCGGCTGGCCGACCAGCGCGACGCGTGCATGAAGTATGCCCAGGAACTGGGGCTGATCGACGCAATGACAATCGGCTTCCACACGCCGGCTCAAATCGACGACGTGCTGCGGCTGATGCACAAGTATCCGGCGCGAGTTGTGGCGTAAGGCGAGCTGCGCACGCTGGCAAGTCAAAAAAGGTCTTCGATTCGGCGGGCACCGTGGAGAATACGCACGAGGCCGATGCCGGACTCGTGAGGTTCGTAGAGAATTAGATACTTGCCGTGAGTGAATCGGCGCAGCCCGGCATGGATATGATCGACGGCTTCGCCCATGTAAGGATACTTCGCTAACAACTCGAACTTTTCTTCAATCTGATCCAACCAACGCGCCGCGGCGGTCGGGTTGTCGAGTGCGATGTATTTAGAGATCGCAACCAGATCCTCTTCAGCTTTCCGGAAGCGAACCATTTGGGCCATGGGCTACCGTTGAGCATCATCCTTCGCAGCCATTCGGCGATGTAATTCGGCTTTGACCTTATCCATGTCTAGCGGCTCAAAACCAGTTGGATCCGCGTATGCTTCAGCCACTTTTTCGCGGATATAGTCGTCGTCGACCGTAATCGGCTCGTCTTGAATGAGCTGGTAGCGGACGTGCGTTGCCGGGTCTTCACAGCGAGCGAACCCACCGCCGGCATTGATCGCCGCGAGTTGTTCCGGAGTGAGCGGCGCTTGATAAGGTGTTTCCATATTGGCAGTATACCGCAGATAAAAACCTTTTACGACAGCGTCTCGTTGCTGACCGCCTCCGCCATTTTTTCGTGATATTGGCGGAGCCTGTCGCGCAGTTCGGGGCGGGAGTTGGCCAGGATGCGAATGGCGAGCAAGGCGGAGTTCTTGGCGCCGTGGGAGCCGATGGCGAGTGTGCCGACGGGCACTCCGCCCGGCATCTGAACGATGGCCAACAGCGCGTCGAGGCCGCCGAGGGCCGGGCTGTGCATGGGGACGCCGAGGACGGGGAGCAGCGTCATCGAGGCGACGACACCCGGCAGGTGGGCCGCCAGGCCGGCGGCGGCGATGAGCACCTCGAAACCGCGCGACTCGGCGTTCTTCACGAATTCGGCCACGAGTTCCGGTGAGCGGTGGGCCGAGGCCACTTTGGCTTCGTACGGCACGCCGAATTCGTCGAGGATCTTGGCCGCGGCCTGCATGGTTTCCCAATCGCTTTTGGAGCCCATCAGGATGCCGACGAGGGGTGCTGTTTTTTTCATGGCGAGGCTGAGTCCTTCCGGTATTCGTATTTATTCAGCGAGCGCTGGCGAGTTGGTCGCTTTCTGTAGAACGTCGAGTAACACGGAATAGTCGACTGGTTTGACGAAGTGGTGGTCGAAGCCCGCCTCGTGCGAGCGGCGGCGGTCCTCGTCCTGTCCGTAGCCAGAAACGGCGACGATGGTCGCGTGCTCGAAACCCTCTTGCCGCAGCGATTGGGCCACTTCGTAACCGCTCATGCCGGGCAGGCCAATATCGAGGATGATGACTTGCGGTCTAAATGAATGGGCCATTTCCAGTGCGCCGGGGCCGTCGTTGGCCGTGCGCAATTCGTGTCCGTAGGCCTCGAGGAGCATGGCAGCGGTCGTGGTCGTGTCGTGGTTGTCGTCCACGACAAGGATTTTTAACGCAGCGGGGGAAGCCGCGGGGCTTCGACGCGTGAATGTATCACCCACGGCCGGCGCTTGAGAGAGGGGCAGTCGGACGGTAAAGGTGGACCCATGCCCCAGCCCCTGGCTCTCGACTGCGACACTGCCGCCGTGCATTTCGGCCAGCCTTCGGGCCAGCGTCAGGCCGATGCCGAGTCCGCCTTCGGACCGGTCGAGCGCGCGATCGGCCTGGGCGAACAGTTCGAACACGCGGCCGCACATTTCGGGCGACAGGCCAATGCCGTTGTCGGTGACGCTGATCACGGCGTCACCGTTTTCGGGATGGGCGCGCACGCGGATTTTCCCGCCTTCGGGCGTGTATTTGGCGGCGTTGGTCAGCAGGTTGGCGACGATTTGCTCCGTGCGGGTCGGATCGGCGAAGAGCGGCATCGGTTGGACGGCCACATGGATGGTCAACTCGTGACGCCGCTGGTCCATGATTGGCCGCACGGTGTCGGCTGCCCGGCGGAGGATGGCCAGGGCGTCGACGGATTCTTTCTTGAGCGCGATCTTGTCGCTTTTGATGCGCGATACATCGAGCAGATCGTCGATGAGCCGCGATAGGTTTTGCGATTGGCGATCGACGATGTCGAACAATTCCGCGCCCGTCTCGTTCTGGGAGATGCGGCCGAGGTCGACGGCGTAGCGAATTGCGGCCAACGGGTTGCGCAGCTCATGTGCCAACATGGCCAGAAACTCGTCCTTTTGTCGGACGGCGTCTTTGACGGCGTGGTACAACCGCGCATTATCGACCGCCGTGGCGACGCGCT
This sequence comes from Lacipirellulaceae bacterium, assembly GCA_044868555.1. Taxonomy (GTDB): domain Bacteria; phylum Planctomycetota; class Planctomycetia; order Pirellulales; family Lacipirellulaceae; genus JABDGM01. The sequence continues at coordinate 24,016 of JBIOWO010000129.1, forward strand.
CGGCGAAGCTCACGGCCAGACCGACGTCGCGCGGCGAATAACGACGGCTCGGATCGGACGCCGCCAGGCCGATGACGCCGATCGTTTGATCGCGGATTCGCAGTGGGACACTGATCACGCTGTGAGCGTCGAGCTCGCGGATCATTTCCCGGTGCCGGTCGTCTTGGGCGATGTCGTCGAGGAATTCGTCGGTCAAGCGCTCGATGAACTGCGGTTTTCCGGTGCGGAGCGCGAGCACCGACGTGGCGCTCGAATTCCAATCGAGCGGATAGGATTCCAGCATTTCCCCGAGCAATTCTTCCTGGTCCGGGTCCCAATGCGCGTGGGCATAGTGATCGATTTCGCCCTGTTCATCGACGACGTACAGGACGCACCAATCGGCGAGGAACGGAACGGGCTGCCGAGCGGCCAGTTGGAGAGCGCTTTCGCGATCGGCGAGGGCGGCCAACTCGCTGCCGGCGCGGGCCAGAAATGCCAGCGATTCTTCGGCCCGCTTTCGATAGGTAATGTCACGAGTGAAGCAGCGTGTTTGAATGAACTTGCCATCCTGCCACTGGACGCTCGAAGTCACCAGCGCGTCCTTGATCGATCCGTCCTTCGCGCGGAGGCGGGCCTCGTAGTTGTGCATGACCTCGCCCCGCGCCAGGCGGGCCAGGATATTCTCGATCGCCTGCTGATCGACGTGGAATTCGGAGACGTGATGGCTGACGTATTCGTCGCGACTATAGCCCAGCATGTCGAGTTCGGCCTGGTTGGCGCGGAGAATGATGCCGTCCGGCCCGGCAGCGTGTAATGGGATCGCGGCGCTTTCGAAAAAATCGGCCAGCTCGCGTTCGCTTTGGCGCAGTTCCATTTCGGCCTGACGACTGAGCGTGACATCACGAAAGACGACGATGACGCCGCGAACCGTGCCGGTCTCGTCGAGAATCGGAGCCGCGCTGTCGTCGATGGGGCGTTCGGTTCCGTCCTGGGCGATCAAGAGCGTATGGTTCGCCAGGCCGACGACTTTGCCCGTTCGCAAGACTTTTGCACACGGGTCCTCGACGACTTCTCTGGTTTCCTGGTTGATGATGCGAAACACGTCGGCCAACGGTTGGCCGTGGGCTTCGTCCTGGCTCCAGCCGGTGAGCGACTCGGCCACGACATTGAGCGACACGATTCGGCCGTGCTCATCGGTGACGACCACGGCATCGCCGATGCTGGCCAGGGTGACACGGAGACGCTCCTGTTCGCGCTGAGTACGACAAAGCGCTTGGCGTGTCTCCCAATTCGCAACAAGCAGCTTTTCTCCGAGCCAGCCAATCGCGATGCCAATTGCGACGTAAAGAATCAGGCCAGCCTGATGCTCGGGGTACTCGATCCGAAAAGAATGAAGCGGCGGAATTACGTAATAGATCAGGATGGGAACGCTGAGCAGCGCGGCCAACAGCGTCGGTCGAAAGCCGCCCCACCAGGCGACCACGAACAATGCCGGAAGAAATGTGATGAACGGAACTCGCTCGCCGAACACCGGATCGAGGAGCGTGCGCACTCCCCACGCGAAGAGTACCGCCAGCACGGCGACGACCGCGGCAGAGATGACATTTGGCCGCTTCATTTTGCGACGCCATCATGCGTTTCGGAAAGAGTTACCGCGGGCTTGCAGCTTTGCTTGAAAACTACCTCTACGAGTTGTTCATGGCTCGTTCGTAGCGGCCGAAGACCATACGGCCGGCGCTGGTCTGCAACACGCTGGTGACGGTGGCGGCGACGTTTTGTCCGACGCGATCGCGGCCGCCTTCGATGACGACCATCGTGCCGTCCTCGAGGTATCCGACGCCCTGCCCGGCTTCTTCGCCCTGCTTGACGATCCGCACTTCGACGTGCTCGCCCGGCAGAAAGACCGGCTTGAGCGAGTTGGCGATGTCGTTCAGGTTGATGACGCCGACGTTGTGGAGCTTGGCCACCTTGTTCAAGTTGTAGTCGTTGGTGACGACTTTGCCTTGCAGGTGCTTGGCTAGCAGAACAAGCTTTTGGTCGACGGTCTGGCCGGCGAATTCGGGCAGCTCGCGATCCCAGATCGTCAGTTCGACTTTCGGGTCGCCGCGCAGGCGGTTGAGGATATCGAGCCCGCGCCGGCCCCGGTTGCGGCGGAGCTTGTCGTTGGAGTCGGCGATGCCCTGCAGCTCGGCGATCACGAACTGCGGCATGATCAATTGATTGTCGATCACACGGGTCTCGACGACGTCGGCGATCCGGCCGTCGATGACGACGCTGGTGTCGAGGACGTACGGCTTAAGCCCCTTGACCTCCTTGGCAAATTCGACGTAAGGAATGATGAAGCGGAAGTCGTCCTTGGTCTGCAGCAGGACGCTGATGCAGGAATAGCAGACGATCGTGGCCAGGGCGAGGCGGAGAAAATCGACCAGTTTCGGATCGGCCTTGGCGATCCACGGGCCGAGGGCGAACAGAAATACATACGTCAGGAACAGGCCGATGACCATGCCAAAGTAGACGGCCGTGATGGTGTCGAGCCGCTTGCGATGGATGGATAGGTCGGCGGCGAGGACGCCCCCGGCGATGGCCAGCACGCCCAGGAAGCCGATCCAAGGCAGCCATTGGTGTTCGCCGACCAACAGATTCGAGCCGAGCAACTGAAAGCCGAGCGCAATGGCCACCGCGAGAAAAACGCAGCGTAAGATGATCAAGGCCATAACTGGCTCCACTGGCGGGATCGGTCGGCGCCGACTTCATTCTAGCAGCGGCGATGGGGCGCACCAATGGCGTCAACTGTATTCCTCTCGCTCCGCTAGAGGAAATTCATCTCGCGGAGCGAGATGAGTACACTTAGCGGCCCACGAGTCGCTGGTGTTCTTCGCAGGCGAAGCGGTCCGTCATTCCGGCCAGATAGTCGACCACGGCGCGGTGGAGGCCGTCGCGCTCGGCCAGCCGGGCGAACTTTTGCGGCAGGCGGTCTGGCTGGCTAATGAGTGCGGCGAAGGTTTCGCGGAGGGCCTGCTGGGCTTCGCGGCGCTTGGCGAGGACGGTGGGATGGCGGTAAACCTCGTCGAACAGGAAGCATTCCAGACCGGCCTTTTTCTCCGCCAATTCGGCCGAGGGGCGGACAATGAGATCGGCCTGCCGCACGTCGGCGACGCTGCGGATGCCGCGCTCGACGAGTTCGCGCCCGGCGACAGCCAGCACGTCGCCGACTTGCCAATCGATCATTTCGTGGACGATCGCCCGCCGCAGCTGGCGATCGTCGAGGTTGGCGAAACGCCGCGCGACGCGGTCACGCGCTTCACGCCACAGGGGCACAGCGAGCAATTGGGCGATTGTCACCAGGCCGAGTTCCAACGCGTCGTCGGCGTCGTGGGCATCGTAGGCGATGCTGTCCGCCGTATCGACGACTTGGACTTCGAGAAGCGGGGAGCA
>JBIOWO010000130.1:0-19453 GCA_044868555.1 Lacipirellulaceae bacterium
CCCCTCTCCTACTCGACTGCCGATTCGTGTTCCCTTCCTTCCGTCCGCCGGCACTCGGAACTGGGCGAAGAAACGATCGGGGCTGCACGCCGAAGTGTCCCTGCTGAACCGTTCCTCATCGAACGAAAAGTTGAGTGTCGCCGTCGTCCGTTCCGACGAGCCCCACCGACTTTCTCGATTTTTTCGGTCCGCCTGTAACACCTGCCGGATCGGTCGTAAGAGACGGTGTTCGCAGGACAATCCGACCTGCAAAAAATAACCCCCTCTTATTCAGGAGATACGAAGATGACCACGAATTTGACCAACCTGGTTCGCAAGTTCCACAGTGATGAAGAAGGCCTCGAATCGTTGCAAGTTGTGATGATTATTGCGATTGCGGCCATGATCATGATTGCTGCCGCGACGGTCGGCAACAGCGGCGTGGAGTGGATGAAGAAGCAGGCCGAAGGCCTGATCGGCAAAGACCTGGCGACCATCGGTGGCGAGGGTGGCGGTGGCCAGACCCCGTCCGAGTAGTTCCCAGCTCAAAACCGCTGAGATGCGACACAGGGTCAGGTGGCCCGGACAGCTCAAAAAGCTGCCGGCCACCTGACCTTTTTGATTGGCACACCACTTAAATTCAGCGATTTTAGGGTCCGTCTGTAACAGCTGGCGGATCGGCCGTAAGAGACGGTGTTCGCAGGACAATCCGACCCGAAAAAAGCAAAACCCCTCTTACTAGGAGATACGAAGATGACCACGAATTTGACCAACCTGGTTCGCAAGTTCCACAGTGATGAAGAAGGCCTCGAATCGTTGCAAGTTGTGATGATCATTGCGATTGCGGCCATGATCATGATCGCCGCCGCGACGGTCGGCAACAGCGGCGTGGAATGGATGAAGGCACAGACCGGCAAACTGGTCGGCAAAGATCTGGCGGGCATCGGCGGCGAAGGTGGCGAGGCTCCTGGCGGTTTATCGTTAGCCGACCGGTAACTCTGACATGACACAGGGTCAGGTGGCCCGTACAGCTCAATAAGCTGCCGGCCACCTGACCTTTTTTTTGTTCGCTCGCCTGTAACACATGCAGCATTTTTCGTAAGAGACCGTGTTCGCAGGACAATCCGACCTGCCAAATAAGCACCTCAATCAAATTAGGAGATACAAAGATGACCACGAGACTGACCTCCCTCCTTCGCAAGTTCCACAACGATGAAGCCGGCCTCGAGTCGCTGCAAGTTGTGATGATCATTGCGATTGCGGCCATGATCATGATTGCCGCCGCGACCGTCGGCAGCAGCGGCGTGGAATGGATGAAGTTGAAGTCGGGCGGTTTGATCGGCCAGGACCTGAAGAATATCAATGGCGAAGGCATTGAATTCCAAAACCCGTAGTTGCTCCGGTAATCGCCAACCGCTTGTTTGACCCAGGGCCAGGTGGCCCGGCCGGCCCAAAGCCGCCGGCCGCCTGACCCGTTTTTGTTCTGATTTATCCGTCATTTCCGCCCCGCGTCTTCCCTTTCCCAGCCGGTGGAGCGATGATCAGCGTTCATGCCACTTCCGTGAATTTAAGCGTCGCTCCGACCGTTTTGTCCACGACCAATCAAACTCGCTGGGCCACTGCACTCGCCTTGCCGCTCGTCCTGGGGCCCCTATGGTGTCTGGTTTGGCGAGGGCATATTGGCTGGCCGGGCACGCTGGCCGGATTCGTCCTGCTGGCGGCCATCCTGACCAGCGCGTACACCGATTTCCGGCAGCACAGGATTTTCAACTGGGTCACCTATTCCGCGTTTTTGTGGGCACTCTTGATCAATATCTCGGCTTCGATCCTGTCGACCGGCGACGCGAGCTCGACGTCGATGCTCCATCCGGCGGAGTTGGTCGGACCGGCGTGGCTGGGTGGCATCGGGCTGAAGCAATGCCTGGCGGGAGCCGCATCATGCTTCGCGTTCACATTGGTGGCCTACCATCTGTCGGGCGGCGGGGCGGGCGATGTGAAAATCGCCACCGTGATTGGTGCGTTCCTGGGCGTTCACAACGGCGTCTTCGCCATCGGTTACAGTTACATCGTTGCCGCAATTGCAATGGGCTTATGGGCGGTGTACTCGAACGGCCCATTGGCATTCGCCAAAGCCGTCATCCGCGCGATCGGCAATTGGGTCGGCATGCGGCTCACTCGACTCGGCATATCTTGGCCGTTTCCGCCGACCGATTCCGACATCAAGTTACTGTTCAAGCCGATTCCGCTCGGCCCGTTCTTTGCGATCGGAACCTTACTCGTAGTCTTGGACCGCGTGCCGCTATGAACCACCGTGGTACTTTCCGCCGCGTCCGCTCCGCCCGCCGGGCCATGGCGAACCTGGAAGTCGTGATGTCGATCGCCGTGATGCTGCCGATCTCGGGGGCGATGTTGTTCCTCGGTGCAAAAATGTTGACCACCATCTACCAGGCCATCGGCGCCCTGGTCTGCTGGCCGTTCTTATAGGATGCGCTCCATGTTGGTTAACCGTTCACTATCGCGGATCAAACGTCGCACGCTCCCGGCCAGTTTACGTCGGCTAGCGCTCGACGAGGACGGCATGGCGTACACGCTGTCGTACGTGATGGTCATTCCGATGTACGCCTTGCTGATCTGCACCATTGTGGAAATGGCATTGATGCTGACGTGCAAGCTGGGCACGGTGTACGCCGCGTATGCGGCCGCGCGAAGCGCCTCGGTGTGGGCGAGCGCGACCGAGTGGGAAAAGGCGCAGGAAAAGGCCAAGACGGCGGCGATCCAGGCGATGGTGCCATTCGCCAGCGGCACGCAACCGCTCGTGGATCCGACCGCGCCCAACGCTATCCCCGACGACGTTGCCGGCGCCCTTACCGACGCTGGACTCTACACGACCGCATACCTGCTGTACGCCAAGAAGCCGGTTTCGATTGAATACTTGGGAAAGAAGTACGCCTACGCGGTGCTCAATACGACGGTCGAGTTCGAAGGTCGGCCAGAATCGTCGGAGTCAGAAATCAAGGCCAAGGTCACTTACCGATTTCCGTTCAACGTGCCCGGCGTCGGCCGGATCATCGGCAAAAAGAACCTCCTTAACGGCCGTTACTTTTTTGAGATTTCGAGTGTTGTGACGCTCCCCAGCGAAGTTCCCCAAAGCGAAGACGGCACGATGGGAATCGGCTATGGAAAGTTCGATGAATAATACTCCCCGACATGCGCAGCGGATGATTCGCTCCCGCGCCCATCGGCACGGCAAGATTACACTCGTGACGTGCGTGGCGATCCTGGGATTGATCGTGCTGGCCGGTTTCGTCGGCAACGCGGGCCACGTGGTCACGGCAAAGGTTTCGGCCCAGAACGCGGCCGACGCGATTGCGTTTTCCAGCGCCCAATGGATGGCCCGCGGCATGAACGCCGTCACCGCCACGAACCACTTGATCGGCGAGATGACCGGCCTGGTCGTGGTGGTCGAGGCGCTGGGCGGACCGGAGGCCGACGCGGGAATGGAAGACTATCCGATTGAGAATAAGTCGGTCGACATGATTAACCAGCGGCTGTGGGAGGCCGCCGTGATCAAAGGCGGGTACGGCGCAAGCGCGTTCGGCCCCGCGGACAAGGCGTTCCTCAAGATTGCGGTGCGAGTCATCTCGCCAGACGACGAGAAGAAGGCCAAACACAAGGCGTTTGCCACGATCTACGATTCGAAGCGTGAGCTGAAGCGTAGCCTGCGTAAGTATTTGATCATCAAGACGATCGCAAATGCGGGCTTCTTTGTTCCGCCGCCGTTCGGTTGGGCCACGATGATCGCCGCCTACGCGGCGCACGCCAAATCAAACGTCGAGATCGCCCAGGACGTGAAGGAATACCTCATCCTGGAGGGCTTCGAATTCCTGGTCACCAAGATCAAGCCGATCAAAGTCGGAATCCTGGAGGAGAAGCTGATTCCCGCGCTCGTCAAGCACGGCGATCTGCTGGCCGGCCGCGACCTCAACGTCGGGCCGATTCGAACGAGCGTCGTAAACGCGGGCCTGGCCGATTCGCTGGAACGACTGGGCGAATTCTACGACGTGGAAGCGGCCGTCTTGCCGGGCGCGACGACGTGGACGCTGCCGATCGAACGCGAGCCGGAGGCAACGACCAATCGCGGCAGCGGCGACCAGCACGAGCAGCCCGCCTGGGGCACCGACGAATTGGCCGTGGAATCGGTCGACGATTTGATCTCCGATCTCGAAGAGTCGATCGAAGATCAGCAGGACGAGATATCCAAGCGGCAGTGGTTTCTTGCGCAGGAAATCGGTCCGAAAACACCGTTTGCCGAGGATAGCATCGCTGATCTGGAGAAACAGATCGAAGACCTGCTGGATACCGACCCCAAGAGCCCACTACTCGAAAAGGCCCGGGCCGAGAAAGAGGAAATACGAAAGTTGAAGGAGATCAAGGTCAAGCGGATTCAAGAATTGGAATCGCAGAAGAAGCTACTCGACAAAGAGTTTGAAAAGATGAAAGGCATCATCCAATCCGCGGGCGCGATCCAAAATATTCCCGGAAATCTCAGCATCAAGGGAATTCCGAAGGACAAGATGAATGAAAAGGAAGAGCGCTACACCCAATGGGTGCGGGCGACTTATCCATACGTCGATGCCTTCCGCGCGCCGATCATCACCAAGTTCAAGGATGAGCTCGAAAACAGCGAAGCGGCCGACCATTATCTGAAGTGGACGAATCGCTATACGCTGGTCAAGGCCTGGCAGTTCCGCAGCGGCTTTCGCTTCGAGGGAGAAAAAGGCGGCAAGACGAGCAAGTGGACCAAGGATCCCAACCCTGCCAAATCGAAGCCGCTCTTGATGTACGTGATGAAAGGCGCGTATCCCCAGCAGCGCCCGGGCAGCCGAGACAGGAAGGGATCCGAGAACTGGACCAAGGACACGACAGAGGGCAAGCAAGAGGCCGAGAAGTTGTTCACGGTCATCTCGGTGACGCACCGCGAGCTGGAGCCGCTGTTCTCGCCGGTGCTGTACCCGGTCGCCAGCGAAAACGGGATCACCACCTTCGCCCAGGCGATATTCTACAACGGCAACAAGCAGTCGCCGGCCAAGGCGGACGCCAAGCTCGAGTACCAGGCTGATCTCGGCTGGGACACATTGAATTGGACTACGGCGCCGGCCTCGCCGAGCGTGCCTGAGTGGGGCACCAAGCCCTATGAGTCCGAAGACGTCGACAAGTGGCCGTGGAGCATCTTTGAAGGCGACGACGACCAGGTGAAGCCGGCGGTCGTGCATCTGAACTGGCAAGCCAAGTTGATGCCGGTAACGCAGAGCCGTTACATCGAGGCCACCGGCGCCACCGCAGTGAAGCCCGAAATTATGGAAGGCATGATTAAGGGAATTCCGTTCTTCAACACGCTGGTGCACCATTGATCGGCCCCGTTGTAACGCGCAGAGACAAGGATCGTAAGAGAGCGACGAAGGACCCGAACGATGCGAACGCATGATCACAGTCGACTGCCCTGCCCTGCCCGCCGCCGTGGCATGGCGCCGCTCGAATTCGTGATGGCGCTGCCCATCCTGCTGCTAATGATGGTGGGGATCGTGTGGCTTGGTTTCTTCGTCATCGGTCAGACGGAGGTGATCATCGAGGCCCGCAACAAAGCTTGGGGGAAGCGGTTTGAAAACGATAAGCAAGTTCCGCTGATGTTTCCCACCGCATTGGGGGACGTGAAGAATCCCGAATACGCGGGCGATGCCGACTACGTGACCGAAGAGGCGACGACAAAGGTCGACGTCAGTCCGGTCTTTGCGATGGTTCCCGGCCCGAGATCGTCGCACATGATTTTGGCAGGCTCGTGGGACTATCGCGTGATGAAGTTCGACAAGCCGCCCGATTGGAATTTGGTCAAGTATGCGCTCGTCAACGCGCTGACGGGCAAGTTGCAGACCGCCGGAGCGATCCTGAACAACATGAGCGAGCTGCTGACCGACATCGTTGCCCAGGCGGCGGCCGCGGCCGCGGCGAGTCTCGCCGGAGCGGGCGGCGGCGGTGGTGGTGGAGGTGGCGGCGGCTTCGACGGCATTGATTCGGGTCCAACTCCCCAGCCGGATAAGAACGAACGACCGGCAGATGGCGCCGAAGATCAGCGCGAGGCGCAGCTCAAAGCCGATCGGGACCGGTTGAAAACGGAAAAAACGCAGGTCGAAGCCGACTTGGAGCGCTTGGGCGATTTCAGAACGGGTGAGCCGAAAGAGAAAACTCAGGAGCGTCAGTTGCTGCAGATCAAGCTGGATCGAATCGAGAACCACCTGAATTACCTGGACAAAGAAATCAGCGATTGAGCGATGACCGAGCGGGCTTCACCACTGCGATTCGTCACCCACCCGCGCTTGGTCGCGGCGATTCGCGCCGCATTGATCTTGGCGATTGTGATCGCCGGCTGGCGCGTGGGGTGGAGTTACGTCCGGTTGTTCGCCGAATGGAGACAACTGGCGCGGCCGGCGTCGTCGACGCGCGCCCCCGCCCGCCATCTCGACTCGATGGCGGCTGTCCTGCCGCTCGCGGGCCAGTGGTCGTTTTCGGAGCTCGACTGGAATATGCGAACGGAGTCGAAGTCGGGCCGCGACGTGGCGACTTTTTTCGAGTCGCTGGCCACATCTCCCGCCGCCGAAACCGACGAGCAATTGCCGGATGTTGATGACGAGCTCGCCGAGCTGATGGATAGGTTTCACGTTCAGCCGGTCGAGCGAAATGGCAACAAGATCTACAGCCTCGATCGGCCGGACTTGAAGGCGCAGCTGGTCGTGCGCAACGTGGGCGGGCGCGATAAGACCATCGGCTTTGGCGTGGCCTATTCACAGGCCGACGGCAGTTGGCAGTTGGTGGCTTTCACTCCCCGGGCCTCGACGGCCAGCCACGAGGCGGCGGCCCCACATTTGTTGCCGCTGCCGGCGGAGGCCCGCCGAAGCGGTGGGCGATTCGGCGACGACGGGCGGCTGCTGATGGAGCTCGTGGAGCTGCGTTCCGGCGCCGACGCGATCCTATCCACCTGGAAAAACGCGGGCTGGGACGTTCGGCCCTCCGGCATGGGAGGTCCCGAGGATTTCAGCTATCTGTGTGCGCGGGGCGACGAAGTGGTCTACGCCTGGTCGGCCGATCCGCCGGGCGCGCTCGAGGACCTGATGCTTGTCCGCACGCCCGGGGGATCGGATACTAAGCCGTAGCGCGGATGGCCAGACAATTTAGTTCAGTTTTGTTGGCGAGGAGCTAAGTGCATGAGTCATGTGACGAAACTTTCATTGGCGGTGGGGCTGGCGTTTGCCGCCGCGGCGCTCAACGCGATGTGGCTGAGCGCTGAAAAGCGGCCGCCGACGTTCGTCGCCGCCAAGACCGATTTGCTGGCCGGTAAGGAAATTACCGATGCCGTGCTGACGGAGGTGCCCGTGCCGGGCAATCCGGCCAAGCTCCGCGAGTCGCTCATTCCGTACGCAAACCGGACGATCCTACTGGGCCGCAAGGCGCCGCGGAATTACGCGCGCGGCGATATGTTCTTCCAGCGAGACATCCAAGCGCCGCTTGAGCTTGCCGAGTTCGAAGTGCTCGGCCCGTTTCGGCTGGTGAGCATCGGCGATCGCTTCAAACAGGCGGGTCAAACGGACGAGAAGAACTTCGATCCCAGCGGCAACAACGTCACCATCGCCGTCAGCAAAGATTTCGACGAGCGGACGCGGCGCCTTCTGGAAATCATCGACCCGAACCGCAGGCCGGGAATCGCCCAAACGGCTAAGATCATCGCGGTGCAAGTGATCCCCAAGGAGCAGCAGTCGTCGGTTCCCGCGGCCGATGACAAGAACATCGTTTATCAGACCGTGTCGTTGCAAGGCATCGAAAACGTGCCGCGCGTGCTGTTGGAGGGAGAAGTGATTCGCTTCGTCATCCCGGCGAGCACTTCGTTGTAGCGGAATTCGCAAGAATTCCGAAGGTCGCGTAAAGGACCTGAAGTCTTGCGACTTCAGCTACGGCCACTCGAAGATGAAAATCTGGTACAACAACATCATCGATACGGAACGCAACGTCGTCGACGTGCAGGGCGATCGAATTCGCATCGGCCGCGCGACGTTGAACGAGATCGTGCTCGATAGTCCGTACGTTGCCGACGAGGCGGCCGTGCTGTATCGCCGCAACAACGGCTGGGAGCTGATGGCGCTGGGCATGAACGGCGTGGCTCTGGGCGATCGGCAACTGTATAGCGGCGAGCGGTGCGATATCCGCGGCAGCCAGACGATTTCCCTGTTTCCGTATTCGCTGACGCTCGATTTGCCGAAGGCGGCCGAGACGACACGCGAACACCAGCGGCAGGTGCTCGACGATCGCATGTCGACGCTGATCCGGGAGATTCACGTCGAGCTGCTGCGGCGGATGGACCTCACCGGCGACGCGGCCGCGTCGCTTTCCCTCGATGATGAGTATCTGTTGCGGCTGGAGAAAACGCTCGACAACATCGCCCGCGGACGCGAGGAGCTGGCCAACAGTGGCTCGCCGCTGGTCGCGCACCTGGCCGGCTACGGCTTACGCGATCGGATTCTGTCCACAATGACGACGGAGCCCACGGCCAAGCGCGAGCACGGTTTGTACACAGACCGTCATTGGAGTCGCATGGTTTCAGCCGTGCCGGAGCGCGAGTCCGAGGTCGACTCCACCGCGGCGTACGTCGAGAAGCTGATCTTGCCGGATAAGGACGCCAGCGCGGCGGACCGCGTGGAAGCGGTGGAGCACAAGTTCTGGCCGGCGTGGGATTCGATCGGCGACCGCATTCACGAAGGCTTTCGCTCGTACCTGGCGCTACGATATTTGAAGAAGGAACTGAAGGACATCGTGTTCGGCTACGGGCCGCTGGAGGACTTGCTGCGGCTGCCCAATGTGTCGGAGATCATGGTCGTCGACAAGGTGCACATCTATATCGAGCGCAAGGGCAACTTGCAGAACTCGGGCCGGCGATTTATATCGGACGCGGTCATTGAGTCGATCATCCAGCGGATCGTGTCGAATGTGGGCCGGAGGATTGACCGGTCGCAGCCGCTCGTGGACGCGCGGCTCACGGACGGTAGCCGTGTCAACGCGGTGATCGCGCCTCTGGCCGTCAGCGGCCCGACGCTCACCATTCGCAAGTTCCCCGAGCGGAAGATGATCGTCGACGACCTGATCGCCAAGGGGGCGATGACGCGGACCGCGGCCGAGTTTTTGCGGGCGGCCGTGCTGGGGCGGAAGAATATCCTCATATCCGGCGGCACCGGCACCGGCAAGACCACGCTCCTCAATTGCCTGAGCGACTTCATTCCCGACAAGGAACGGATCGTTACCGTCGAGGACACGGCCGAACTGCAATTGGCCAAGGAGCATGTGGTCCGCTTGGAAACCAAGAGCGCGAACATCGAAGGGACGGGTGAATACACGATCCGCGACCTGGTGAAGAACGCGCTCCGCATGCGGCCCGACCGGATCGTCGTCGGCGAATGCCGCGGGCCGGAGGCGCTCGACATGCTGCAGGCGATGAACACGGGCCACGACGGCTCGCTGACTACAATCCATGCCAACAATTCGCAGGACGTGATCCTGCGGCTGGAAGTGCTCGTGCAGATGGCGGCCGACTTACCGGTGGATTCGATTCGCCATCAGATCGCCTCGGCCGTCGATGTGATCGTGCAGCTCAAGCGATTGCGCGACGGCCGGCGTTGCGTGAGCCAGATCACCGAGGTCTCGGGCATCAACGCGGTGACCGGGAAGCTCGAAATGCGGGACGTGTTCCTGCTGGAAGAACCTGATCAGCCGGGCGCTCAATTGCAACCCACCGGCCGGCTGCCGACGTTCATCGGCGAATTGATCGCCAGCGGCATGTTGAACCTGCAAACGTTCTATGCCGACGAGGGTACCAAATCATAAAGGGTGGCTGGGGCAACGCCCCAGTGTCATCCAGGCGATCTGGGGCGTTGCCCCAGCCACCCGAGAGTTTGCTGCGAAATGCTTCCCATACTTATCAGCTCGACACTCGTGTTCGCGGCCGTGTATTTGGCCGTCGGCTCGGCGGGGAGCGTGTGGGATGATGTGACGCGGCGTTACGTGGCCGACTTGACGCCGAAGCTCGATTCGTTGTCGCTCGATCGCAGCACGTTGCCAAAATACTTGCGGATGTGGGGCATATCGCTGGTCGCGGCGTTCATCTTGTTTGCGTTCATTTTCGCCATGCCGCCCGTGGCGCTGGCAGCCGTGTACATGGTGTACGTCGCGCCGCGGATCGCCCTGGATTTCATGATTCGCCGGCGCCGCGCATTGCTGCGCGACCAGATGGTCGCGGCGACGATCGCGCTGGCGAACACCAGCCGGGCCGGCCTGTCGTTGGCGCAGGGATTGGAAACGGTCGGCAACGAAACGCCCGAGCCGCTGGCCGCGGAACTGCGGCGGATCGTGCGCGAATACAAGCACGGCCGGCCGCTGGCCGAGGCGATCCGGGCAACGAAGGACCGGCTCAACGTCGACAGCTTCACACTGTTTTCGGCGGCCGTGCTGGTGAGCCTGGAGCGCGGCGGCCGGATTACCGACGCCTTGGAACGCATCAGCCACAGCCTGCAGGAAACGCAGCGCATCGAGCGCAAGTTGGAGGTGGATACCGCGAGCGGAAAAAAGGTGGTGTATATTCTCACGGCCTTTCCCGCCTTCTTCCTGGTGATGTCGTACTTCATGAATCCGGCCGGTACGGCGTCTGTGTTTCAGTCGCTGCTGGGGCAGGTGGTCCTGCTGGTGGTCATCGCGCTGTGCTATGTCAGTTTCCGTTGGAGCCAGAAGATACTCGCAATCGAGGTGTAGGTCGCCGAAACCGTTATGGACGCCTTGCTCAACAATCCGCTGTTTCAGTCGAACGGCTTGCTGCTGGCCTCGATCTTGTGGGCACTTGCAGTCGGTTGGTTTTGTTGGCAGATCATGGCGATCGTCACGTACCCGCGCGAGCAGCTTGGCGACACGCACCCGTTCGAGCTGCAGCGGCGGCAAGAAATGCGGGCCGGCAATCCAATTTATCGCTGGTTCGAGCCACTTGTGGAGGAAGTCGCCGCCCTTGTCGCGCGGCAGAACAAGAAATCGCTCGATAAGGTGAAGCTCAACCTGTCCGCCAGTCGCGAGAAGCTGCCCTGGCGGCCGGAGGAATTTCTGGCGACAAAATGGGTGGAAGGCGTGCTCTCTGGCGGTGTGGTGTTGTTCCTGTTCTGGATGGCCGGATGGGGTCGGGCCGCGGTGTTTCTCGGCCTCGTCGTGGCGATTGTGTACGGCGTGTTCGCGCCGAAGGGCGTGAGCGACCGGGCGAAGAAGCGGCTGGGACGCATCCGTTCGCGGCTGCCGTTCGCAGTGGACTTGATCGCGCTGACGATGGAAGCGGGTGGCGGCTTTCAGGAATGTTTGCAGACGGCTGTCGTGGAAAACGGCAAGGACCATCCGCTCACCGAGGAACTGGCCGAGGTGTTGCGGCAGATCTCGCTGGGTCGACCGCGCCACGAAGCGCTGCAGGCCTTGCAGGATCGGCTGCAGGATGACGACATCAAGGAAATGGTGTTCGCCATCAACAAGGGCGAAGAGCTGGGCACGCCGCTCAGTGCCATTCTCCGCGAGCAGGCCGAGCAGATGCGGCTCAAGCGCTCGCAGCGCGGCGAAAAGGCGGCGGCCGAAGCGCAGGTCAACATTGTGTTTCCGGGCATGATCGTGATGATCGCGTGTTTGCTCGTGGTGATCGCCCCGATCATATTGCCAACCGTGCTCGCGCTGTTTTAAGAGATCACGACGCATTGAAAGATTTGCCCCATGTCCGCCAACATCCGCGTTGAATCCGGCATTGCGGCCGGCACGAACTACTGGATCGATCGGCCCGTTTTGCGGATCGGCAGCGATCCAAACTGCGACATCTGCCTGCCGACGGCCGAACTGGCGCCGCACGCGCTGACGCTGGAATTTCGCGGGGGCGGTTACCGGGTTTACAATCGCGGTTCGTCGCCGGTGACGGTTGGCTCGACGGTCGTGCAGGCGGGTGCGAATGGGCCGTGGAACGATGCGGACCGCGTCATGCTGCCTGGGAACTTGCAGCTCGTGCTGGCGATCGACGGCGATCCGCGGCCCAGCCCGCGGCCCGAGTCGCGCCAGGACGATGATCTGGTGGTCGACGAGCGGGCCGCACCGGTCGATGCGGCGACGGCCGCGGTGGATGAGGCGGCAGCTAAGAAGAAGTCGTCGAAAACGATGCTGCAGTTGGGGATCATCGGCTTTTGTGTGCTGGCGATGGCCGCGCTGTTGACGATGGGTGGCAGCGAAGAGACGGCCGCCGCGAACCGGCCCACGTTTGATGGGATCGTCCGAGCCACGCTGGCGAAGGATGAGAACGACCCGATGCGGGCCTTTCTCCCGCGGCTCCAATACGCTCATGCAGCGAGCGTGCGCAACAATACCAGGGGAGCCAAGGCGAGGTTCTTGAAGCTGCGCGACCAACTGGTGCAGCAGGCTGAGACGCTGCCGGAGAAAAGCCGCGCGGACGCCCGGCAGATGCTGGACTACGTCGAATACCGGCTGAGCCTGTTGAAGTGAGCCGTAGTGGGTGGACGGGCGCTTTTCGACTTTGAAAAAGGCCGAAAATTCTTTGTAACGGCCTGGAAAGACCTCGTAGGAGATGGGGAAGAACGATCCCTGGCACATCGCCAGATCGACTTCACCCCAAAAATCAAGTCCTACGAGGGAGAAAGCCATGAAATCCGCCGTCCTATTTACGCTGGTTGCAAGTCTGTCGTTTTCCGGACTGAACGCCTACGGCCAAGGTACGTGCCACACTGGCGCCGGCCAGTATCCGGGCGTTGGCAATGCATCGCCGTACGCAGCGAATGGCGCGTATCCATCGGCCGCCCAGGTGCAGGCGTTTTTGTCGCAGTCGCCGGCCGGCGTCGCGACCCCAAACGCTGCTTCGCCCGCAGCCCCGCAGGCCCGGATCACGGTGGTGGATCCCACGGAGCCGGCCGCGGTTAGCAGTGCGAGTGCGGCGAGCTCGACGACATCGGCACGAATCACGGTCGTCTCGGACAGCGCTGTCGCTGTGGACAGTAATGCGATGACCGACGCCCTGAAGGGTCTCGTTGGTACCTGGACAGCGGTTGCCCGTTACGGCGACAACGAATTGACTACGGTCGAACTGCAACTTGACGATCGCGGCTGGGCCACGCTGACCGTACCGGGTTCCGATGGCAAGCCGAAGACAATCAAGCGTCGCGTGGAGTTCAAGAACGACGAGATCAAGCTGACGGGTCCGGAAGCCGAGATGGTCCTGGGCAAGCTGGTGAGTGCGAACAGCCGCCAGATGGTGCTCGAGAAGGCCGGCGGCCAGGTGACCTTCGTGCGGATATAGGCAGTGTGCTCCTCTCGCGCTGCGAGAGGTAATGCATCTCGCGGAGCGAGATGAGTACATTGTCGCGGCGGCCGTGGGTCTTCTATAATCACGGATCACATGGCATCGGAACATCATTTCGCGGATCGATTGGCGGCGGCCGTGACGCGGCTGGCAAATCCCGTGTGCGTGGGGCTGGATCCGCGTTGGCAGCAATTGCCGGAGAGCCTGCGCGATGGCGGCAATTCGTGGCAGGCCAAGGCCGAGGCCTATGTGCGGTTCTGCAAAGGTGTGTGCGACGTGGTGGCGCCGCTGGTGCCGGTGGTGAAGGTGCAGGCCGCGTTTTTTGAAGAGCTCGGTCCGGCCGGCATGACGGCCATGGGCCAGGTGATTGTGCACGCGCGGGAGCGCGGGCTGTTGGTGATCGTCGACGGCAAGCGAAACGACATCGGCAGCACGGCCGAGGCGTACGCGCGGGCGTATCTTGGGCGCGAGGAAAGTGCGTGGGGCGCCGATGCGCTCACGGTCAGCCCCTACCTCGGAGACGACAGTCTTCAGCCGTTTGTCGATATCGCCGTGGCGCGCGGTGCGGGGATTTTCGTGCTGGTCAAGACTTCGAATCCCGGCGGTCGGTTGCTCCAGGACCTGCAGATCGCCGGCGGGACCATGCTTTATCGGCAGGTCGGAGCGATCGTCGACAAAATGGCGCACGCGGTTCAAGGAAAGTGCGGCTATGGTTGCATTGGAGCAGTAGTCGGGGCGACCTATCCGCAGCAGCTTTCCGAGTTGCGGGCGGCGATGCCGCACACTTGGTTTCTGGTACCCGGATATGGCAGCCAGGGCGGCACGGCGGCCGACGTGGCGGCGGCATTCGATGCGCGCGGATTGGGCGCGATCGTCAACAACTCGCGCGGGATCCTCTTTGCGCACGAGCGGCCGGCGTATGCGCGGTTCGGCGCGGCGCGGTGGCAGGAGGCGGTCGACGCGGCGACGCGGGATATGATTGCGGAATTGGCTTCCGTCCGGCGTGGTTAAGGATTTCTAATCTCTTCAAAAAATGGGTGAGCGGGCCCGCTTGGGCTTCGTTATCGCGCACGAGCTAAACCGCAAGCGGTTGCGCAGTGCGACCCGGTTGTCCGTCCGGCATCCGGTTGGATTTCTGCCACTTTGTGGCGGAACCAGGCCGCAGGCGTGGGGCTATCGGGCGTGAATTCTTTGGACCTGTCCGTAGTGGCTCGTTAAGATGGAGGATTGGGGCCGGCGGCTTCGGGCGGACGGTTTTAGGACAGAGACTTTTGGGATGAAACTTCGGGGTCGCACTACACGATCGGTTGCCCACGGCCGCCGATCGCTGATCTTTGAGCTGCTCGAGCGGCGGGACCTGCTGGCCGTCATTCGGCTCGTGGATTGGAATACGGCGAACGCGCCGAACATGGCGGCCGATCCCGATTACACGGCCATTCTGCAGGCGATCGGCGAGGAGACGGTTCAGGGCAACACGAAGCGGCTCGATATTCTGGCGTTGCAAGAGACGGATTTCATTCCGGCGGGCAACGAATCGATCCAAAAGATCACCGACATTCTCAACACGCTGTATCCGGCGGCGGACTACGTGTCGCAGTACTCGGCGGAGGACGGCGGCGGGGACTCGACCGGGTTCGTGTACGACACGACGACTGTGTCGCTGGTGGGAACGCCGATTGATGTGCCGGGGGCGCTGACGCACACGATCCGGCGGGCCCAGTTTCGGCCAGGTGGGACGCTGGGTGAGAGCGACTTCTATGTTTATTCGGTGCATTTGAAGTCGGGCGACTCCGGCCCGGATGTGACGTTGCGCGGGAACGAGGCGGCCGTATTGCGGGCGGATGCCGACGCGTTGGGCGAGGGGGCCCACGTGCTGATGGTCGGCGACTTCAACATGAAGACGAGCACGGAAGCGGCGTGGGCGAATTTGACGGCGGCGGGCGGCGCGGGGCAGCTGCAGGATGTCGTGAATATGCCGGGGAATTGGTTCAACAATCCGGCATTCAAGAACCTGCACAGCCAGGATCCGGGCGCAGTGATGGATGATCGCTTCGACATTCATTTTGCGAGCGGTGAATTCTTTAACGGGACTGGGTTGGAATACATCACGGGCTCGTTCCATGTGTTCGGCAACAACGGGACGCACACGTTTGGCCAGCCGATCACGACGGGGACGGGGGCAAGCTCGGCGGTGCTGGCGGCGCTGGCTAACGCGAGCGACCACTTGCCGGTGATCGCGGATTACGAGGTGATCCCTTCGACACCGAACGTGCGGATCACGGAGACGGGCGGCGGCACAAAGGTCATCGAGGGCGGACTGTATGACACGTACTACGCCGTGCTCGACACGATGCCGTCGGCGAACGTGACTGTGACGGTGACGCCCAACGCCCAGCTCGACGTGGGGAACGGGGCGGGTGTCGCGCGGCAACTCACGTTTACGCCGGCGAATTGGCAGACACCGCAGGTTGTGGAAGTGCGGGCGGCGAACGACGTCTTGAACGAAGGCAACCATAACGGTTCGATTGCGCACACGTCGGCGAGCACCGACGTGAATTACAACGGGCTGACGATCGCCGGCGTGACGGCGACGATTGTGGACAACGAATCGCCGACGATCGTGATCAACGAGCTGGATGCAGACCAGGTCGACACAGACACGCAGGAATTCATCGAGCTTTACGACGGGGGCATTGGCAACACGTCGCTCAGCGGCTACATCGTCGTGTTCTTCAACGGCAATGACAACAACGACGGCTCGTACTTGACGATTGATCTCACGGGACAGTCGACCGACGCCAACGGATTCTTTGTGCTGGGAAACACGTTGGTGCCCGGCGTGGACTTGTTGTTCAACAACAATTTCCTGCAGAACGGTCCGGATGCGGTGGCGCTGTATTTTGCGAGCGCCGCGATGTTCCCGAACGATACCGACCCGACTGCGACGAATTTGCGCGACGCCGTGGTCTATAGCAATTCGGCTACGGACGATGCAGCGCTGCGGGCGATTTTGACACCGGGTCAACCGCTCGTGTTGGAAGACCAGAACGGGGCGGCAACGACGGAGTCGATGTCGAGGCGGCCGGATGGCGGGACGGCGCTGGTGACGACATCCTACGTTGCCCAAGCGCCGACGCCAGATGCGCGGAACATGCCACCGGCGCCGAGCGTGTTGATCGTTCACAGCGGCACGCGGGTCGACGTGACGGAAAGCGGCGTGACGGATAGTTACCAACTGGCGCTCGGCACGATTCCGACGGCCAACGTGCAGATTACGGTCGATCCGGACGGTCAGACGAACCTGGGAGCAGGCGCGGGCGTGCCGGTCGTGCTTACGTTCACGCCGGCCAATGCGCTGCTGCCGCAGACGGTGACCGTCGTGGCGGTAGATGATGCCGTGCCGGAGGGGATCCACACGTCGGTAATCACGCATACGGCGGCGAGCGCCGACACGACATACAACGGCGTCACGATCGGCAGCGTGGTGGCCAACATCACGGACAACGATTTCTCCGCGCCGCCGGTCATTGTAATCAGTGAGATCATGTACAATCCTGCGTCGGATGAAACGGTGCCGGGCGTTGGAGAATGGCTCGAAATCGTCAATGCGGGCACCGCGGCGGTGGATTTGGGCGGTTGGTTTTTCGACGACGACGATCCGGGCAGTTGGGGCAGCATTCCGCCGGGAACGGTGTTGAATCCCGGGCAGGTCGCTGTGTTCTTCGACACGTCGTTCACGACCGCGGCGACGTTTCGGACGGAGTGGAACGTGCCGCTCAGTTCGCTGGTTGTCGGGATCACTTGGGAGGGATTGGCGAACACACCGGATGCGACAGACGCTATTCGGCTGATCGACAACTCGGCGGCGATTCAGGATCAAGTGGCGTACGACAACAACGAGAATGGGTGGCCGAACGATAATGGATTATCGAGCATCTACCTCAAGGGGCTATCGCTCGATAACAATAGCGGCGCGAATTGGGCGCTATCGACGGTGGGTGTGGCCGGTGTTGTGTCGCCGACAGGTGCCACGTTCAACACGGGCGACCGCGGCTCGCCGGGGCGGTTCTTTCTGCCGGGCGACTACAACGTGAATGGTGTGGTGGATGCGGCCGATAGCGTGGTGTGGCGTAATACGCTCAACGACAACGTACCCAATGGCACCGGGGCCGACGGCGACGGCAACGGCATCATCCAGCAGGCCGACTACGATTTCTGGCGGGCCAATTTTGGCAATGTGGGCGCTTATTACAGCGGCGGGGCCGGTGCTGGGGCCGGCGACGTTGTGACGGAAAGCGTGGCGAGTCAGTCGGTCGTGGCGTCGGTGAGCGTGCCGGTGCGGGCGGTGGCCGACGTTTCGGATGAGGGCAGTTCGGCCGTAGATTTGGCGGTCGCCGATGTGGCGCTGAATCCGTTGCCGTTTGTGCCGGCCGTTGCGGCCAAGACCGTTGTGCCGATGAGTTCACCGGCCCGTGGAGTCGCAGCGGTTGATTTACTGCTCGTTGTCGATCGGCCGCCGGCGACGATTCACCGGGCCGATGATGTGGATGCGGTGTTCGACGAATCGCCCGCCGAGGATTGGGCGGACGTTGATGCGTTCTATGCGTTGTTGGGCGAGTTGGAAGTTGCGGCGGTTGGTGTGTGGCAGAGCTAAACCGTCTTTCGACAAGCTCAGGACCAAACCGCAAGTGTTGCGCTAAGCCGCAAGCGGCGGGGCGTATCGGGCGCTTGGCCGATTCTGTTACAATGACCTCGGTGGATTGCGAGGTCTTGATGGTGGTCGCGCGAAATCTTTGGTTGGTTGTTGTCGTGGCCGTAGGATCGGCGTGCGCGGCGCAGGAGCGGGCGCATGTCGAGCTGGCGGCTCCGGCTCAAGGGTCGATCGAGAAAGGGCTTGCGTTTTTAGCCACTCGGCAGGCGGACGACGGGGCGTTTTCGACGAACGGCTATGGGCGGAACGTGGCCGTGTGTGCGCTGGCCGGCATGGCGTGGCTCAGTGGCGGGAGCACGCCCGATCGCGGGCCCTATGGCGAACAGGTCAGCCGCGTGACCGATTTTCTGCTCGAGCACACCGAGGAGAGCGGCTTCATTTCGGTGGACGGCGCGGCGAGCCACGGGCCGATGTACGGGCACGGGTTTGCCACGCTGTTTCTGGCCGAGGTGTACGGCATGTCGCCGCGCGACGATCTGCGCGACAAGTTGGCGCGGGCGGTCGATCTGATCGTGCGCACGCAGAACGAGGAAGGCGGCTGGCGGTATCAGCCGCGGCGTGCGGACGCGGACATATCGGTAACGATCTGCCAGGTGATGGCGCTGCGGGCGGCGCGGAACGCGGGCCTACGTGTGCCAAACGAGACGGTCGACAGGTGCGTCGATTACGTGAAGCGGAGCCAGAACCCGGACGGCGGGTTTCGGTACATGCTGGCGGGCGGGGACAGTCAGTTTCCGCGGTCGGCGGCGGGGGTGGTGGCGCTGTATAGCGCGGGCATTTATGAAGGGCCGGAGATCGAGCGCGGGCTGGCGTACCTGGACCAATTCGTGCCGCGCGACAACGTGGCGAATCAGGACGTCCACTTTTTCTACGGCCAGTATTACGCGGTGCAGGCGATGTGGCAGGCCGGCGGCAAACGGTGGGAGCGCTGGTATCCGGCGGTTCGCACGACGCTCATGGCCAGGCAGCAGCCGGACGGCTCGTGGGCCGATCCGATCTGCGCGGAGTACGGCACGGCGATGGCGGCGATCGTGCTGCAAATGCCGGTGAGCAGCGTGCCGATCTTTCAGCGGTAGTCGGAATGTTTCACTACAGAGACAGAACGATGAAAAGAGGGGGAGACAAGGAGAGGGGGAGACAAGGAGATTCGGTCAGTAGCCTTGTCTCCTTGTCTGTTCCGCTCTGTGCCCTCTGTGTCCTCTGTGGTGAATTCCATTTCCCTGAAGCGCGGGCTGCGGAGCCGGTCGTGGTTTCTGTGGATGCGCCGCGCGGTGAAGCGAAGCTCGTGGGGTTTGGCGCGGATGGCATGGTGAAGTTTCAGGCCGTTTCCCCGCCCGCTAAAGCGGGCTCGC
>JBIOWO010000131.1:0-3098 GCA_044868555.1 Lacipirellulaceae bacterium
AAGCGTATCCGATAACCGCCCCAAAAATCTTTCATGTTGTCGGAGAGTCTCGGTGGCTCTTCAGTGAGCTTGAAGTCGAACACGACATAGCCGTGCGCGCGGAATGTCGAGTCCAGTGCGCGCTGGACTTTGGTTTTCAGCTTTTCGAGGTCCTCGAATTCACCGCTCATCGACAAGTCCACGTCGACCGACGCCCGCGCCGAGAGCTGGTAGACGATGTCGAGCAGATTGCCGCCTTTGAGGACCAGGCGGTCCATCAGTTCGTCGTCGGAGAACATCGCGACGATGACGAGCTTTTTGATGTCGCGTAGGAATTCAAGCCGTTCCATTACGCTTTGCCTGGATTGGGTCGTTGATTATCCAGGCATCACAATACGGCATCGGATTCTCACGGTCTAGCATCACCGGACTGCGGCGACTCCGCGATCCGCTGGGGACGGAGGATGGTGTCCGGCGGTGTGGTGACCCAGCATGAATGCCGGACTTAGTACCGCTCGCCACGGCGAGTCACCAAGCCGACCTGCGGCGGCGAATGACCGTGGACGGCCAAGGACACGGGCCACGCCTTCCGCTGGGATTCAAAACGTGCCACACATTGCGGCCGTGTGTCGATGCTCCTTGCGGCTGTGCCGCACCGATTGGGGCAATCGTGCTACTGGCAAATTGTTCCAGCCGGCCAAAAATCGTTGCTGAATTTGGCCGCGCATTCTGCTACGGTCACGGTAGTAAATGTGGCGCAGATGCGGCGCGTTTGATTTCCTTCGAGTTGAGCTTTGGCAACAGTTGCGCGCGGAATCGTTGACCTCGAAAACCAAGCTGCTCGCGCATGAACCAGGAGTGCGTTACATTTTTTGGGGGTGCCGCAATGACGTTCTCCGCAATCGTAACTCAGGTGATAACCTTGGCCACGGAGCTTCAGTCGCGTCGAACGGAGCGCAGGAGCCGGCAGGGATATGAAATTCCCATTCCAGTCGGCGATGTCGATGAGTTGGCAGAATCGCTCGCTGACGCGGCTGAGCTACGCAAATTCTTGGAGGAATTGCCTGCTGGCGCGATCTACATGCTTACAGTGCTTATGTATTTTGGCAGAGGCGATTTTGCCGCAAATGAACTTCTGTCTCGATACGAACAAGTAAGCGACAACTTTAATAAACCACAATGGGCGATTAACCAGCTAATCGGAAAGGTTCCGTTACCGAACTACCTCACCAGTGGGCGACGTTTGCTTTCCGAGGCCGGCATTGATGTAGATAGCCTAATATCCCTTTAGCGAAGCATTGCCAGCGGCAGCAATGGCACAGGCTGGGCCGCCCCGATTGGCACGATTGGCGTTACCCGCGTGGCGGACAGCGGCGTGTCCGGCGCATCCTGGAAAGTGTCACGACCGCAATGAGACTCGGCGCCAGGCTAGCCGGTTCGGGCACAATTCTCAAATTGCTGATCCCGAAGGTAATGTCGTCGTCGAACAGTTCCGGATCGTCGAACTGGATAAATCGTGGATATCCTAGCACGGGGTCGAATTCTGCGGTGTCGCCAGGCGAATTAGTATCGAGCGAGTGCTGCAGGGAATCGAAGAACGCGTCGACGGTATAAAAATCGGCGGGATTGCGGGGTTCGTGGGTTTGCACGTCGAGCACCGAGACGATCGCGCCCCCACGAACGGACACCAGCCCTGGCAGGCCGTACGTTGGATCGCAAAAGCAACTCCGACCCAGAACGAAGTCGTAGTCCGATATGTGGTGCGACTCCCACAGTGCTCGATTGGTATCGAGATCCGATTGCGTGAGTGGCGGCAGTGCGGAGGCCGGTGTCGTCATTGCGAGCAGACACGCCAGAGCGCACTTGACCAAGAACAGATGAAACACTCCCGTTGTGTTGCCGGAGTTCATTGGCGAAAACCCTCCTTCCTATTTAAGGCCGGGACTATGACGGTGTGTCACGCGGATTGCCGCGATTCGGCGGGACTCGTAGGGGTTCGGTGACGATTGTTCGCAGGGGTCGCCGTCACAGCTCGAGCTCCATGAACACGGTGTGCACGAGCGGCGTTTCGTAGTAGGCGGTGCGACTGGCGAATCCCAGCGATTCGTAGAGACTTCGCGCCGCCGTCATTTCCTCGAGCGTATCCAGCCGTATTCGTGCATACCCAATCGTCCGTGCCGCGGCGACGATTGCTTCCGCCAGGGCGCGACCAACACCCTGGCCGCGAAATGTCGGGCGGACGTACATCCGCTTCAATTCGCAAGTCATCGCTTCCAGCGGTCGCAATGCGGCACAGCCGCTCACCACGTCGCCGTTCCGCGCCAACAAGAGTCGGCCGCGAGGGGGCGCATAGACGCCGGGTAGATTCGCCAGCTCCTCGGCGAATCCTTGAAAACACAGGTCGATCTCGAGCGACGCCGCATATTCTTCGAACAGTGCGCGGGCGACGGCGATCTCATCGTGTGTCGTTGCCTGGATAATCTGCATGACGGTAGCAGCCGCATTGAACTGGTCCGCAGCAACCGAGACATTTTACCGCCAGGTCGGGTTCGATGCTGATCGGAATACAACGCGGCAGTTCTCTTTGTTGCCGATTCTTCTGGCGGCCGACGTGCACGGACGGGTGCCTACGGAGCCGCCCAAATCTTGGCTTTTTTCGCGGCCCATTGAGCCTGACGGACGCCCTTCGGGGGACCATGCTATAATCCGCCGAAGCAGGGCGGACCCGTTTTGCGAGGGTATCGACCATGAGTCACCGTTTCACTGCCTGCGTCTGCGGCAGTTGCTACGCGCAACGCCCATGGAATCGTCTTGCAGTCGCCATCGCTTTATCGTCGGCATGGGGCCTCGCGCTTTCGACCCCGGCCGCGCGCGGCGAGCCGCCGCGCGCGGAGCTCTTTTCAATCGCCGACGTACGCCTCCTCGACGGCCCGTTCAAGCACTCGCAGGACGTCAATGGGCGGTACATTCTCCAGCACGATGTGGATCGCCTGTTAGCGCCGTTTCGAATCGAGGCCGGGCTCGAGCCAAAGAAACCCATGTACGGCGGCTGGGAGGAAGCCGGCATGGCAGGTCATGCGGCCGGGCACCATCTGAGCGCGGCAGCCCAGATGGTTGCC
>JBIOWO010000132.1:0-3678 GCA_044868555.1 Lacipirellulaceae bacterium
CTTGTCTCCCCTTCTCCTTGTCTCCCCCTCTTGAACGAACAACAAGTTGCATCCTTTTTGATAAGTTTGAAGAACCATGAGCGTTGATGTTTCACTTCCCGTGTTGAAGCCGACCGATTTTGCGAGCGATCAGGATGTGCGCTGGTGCCCCGGTTGCGGCGATTACTCGATCCTGGCCCAGATGAAAAAGGTGATGCCGACGTTGGGCATTCCGCGCGAGAAGATCGTGTTCATCTCGGGGATCGGCTGTTCCAGCCGATTTCCGTATTACATGAACACGTATGGCATGCACTCGATCCACGGGCGGGCGCCGGCCGTGGCGACGGGCCTGAAGAGTGTGCGGCCCGATTTGCAGGTGTGGGTCATCACGGGCGACGGCGACGGCCTCTCCATCGGCGGCAACCATCTGATGCACGCCATCCGCCGCAACCTGGACATCAACATCGTGCTGTTCAATAACCGCATTTACGGCCTGACGAAGGGCCAGTACTCGCCCACGTCGCCGCTGGGCAAAAAGACCAGCAGCACGCCGATGGGCGCAATCGACAACCCGCTCCATCCGCTGTCGATGGCCATCGGTTGCGAGGCCACGTTCGTGGCCCGTTCGATCGACACGAACATCAAGCACCTGGGCGAAACGTTGAAGCGGGCGGCCGAGCATCCGGGCGCGTCGTTCGTCGAGGTCTACCAGAACTGTAACGTGTTCAACGACGGCGCGTGGAATTACGCCACAGATCGCGACACGAAGCTCGATACGACGCTGGAGCTGGTGCACGGCAAGCCGCTGATTTTCGGCAAGAACCGGGACAAGGGCATCCGGCTCAACGTGATGGACCCGGAAGTGGTCGAGCTGGGAAAAGGCATTTCGGAGGACGACTTGCTGTTCCACGACGAGAAAGCGCCGGAGCCGAGCCTGGCGTACCTGCTGAGTCGGATGCGGCACGAGGACGGCTTTCCGGAGCCGATCGGCGTGTTCCGCTGCGTCGAGCGGCCGCGGTACGATGCGATGATCAACGAGCAGATCGAGCAGGCGGTCAACGAGCGCGGTGTCGGCGATCTGGACAAGCTGTTCGCAACGGGAGACACGTGGGAGGTCGCATGATAGTAGCAGGCACACGCCGTGTGCCGTCCGCTGCTACGGCACACGGAGTGTGCCTGCTACTTTGTAGGAGCTGTCATGATCATTTGCCCGTACTGCGACGCGGAGAATATGGAAGGAGCAGATACGTGCGCCGAATGCGAGGCATCGCTCACGGATTTGAGCATTCGCGTGCCGGCCTCGGGCGTCGAGGCCGATCTGCTGCGGGACCGGATCGAGCGGCTGTGGCCCAAGTCGCCGTCGACCGTTTCGCCCGATACGCCGGTGAGTGTCGTATTGAAGAAGATGGTCGACGAGACGATCGGCTGCGTGATGGTCGTCGACGGGGGAAATCTGGTCGGCATTTTCAGCGAGCGCGACGCGCTGATGAAGCTGAATACCGACGCGGCGAAGTTCATGGCCCGGCCGATCTCGCAATTCATGACGCCTTCGCCGGTGACGCTCGAGACCAGCGACAAGATCGCCTTCGCCCTGCAGAAGATGAACGTCGGCGGCTACCGGCACATCCCGATCCTGTTCGCAGGCAAGCTGGCGGGGGTGATTTCGATCCGCGATATCTTGCGGTATCTGACCGAGCGGATCGGGGCCGCGGGGCGGCGGTAAGGGCTGCGGTCACCCTTTGCAACTGGCACACCGAACCAGACAGTGACAGCTGTCGACCGTCACTTTAGCAGGGTATAATTGAGGCATGGACTCCGTCGTTCGCAATGTGGCTGATCTACCTGCTGATGAACGACACGTTTACGAAAGCGTGTTGGGGCAACAACTGCGCGACGACCAACGGGTGGTCGTGCAACTGGTCGAGTCAGGGGCCGGCCCAGTCGCCGCCACCACCAAGGGCGCGGAGAATCAGCCAGCGTGGTATACAATTTGGGCCGACCTGAGTGATGCGGAAATCGCCGATCTGGAGTCGGCCATTCTTCAGCGTTCCGAGAGCCGCCCTACCTGAGCCTCCACTGCCATGAATTCTTCGCTGCTGGATACGGATATCCTCACGGAGATTTTCAAAGGTCGAAATAGTACTGTTGCGGCCAACGCCGCGGCTTATCTGACGCAACACGGCCAATTCGCCATTTCGGTGATGACGCGGTTTGAAGTCGTGCGGGGATTGCGGCATAAGCGGGCAACCAAGTTGCTCTCGGCCTTCGAATTGATGTGCGCGCGAATGTCCGTGCTGCCGATAACTGA
Source organism: Lacipirellulaceae bacterium (assembly GCA_044868555.1). Classification (GTDB taxonomy): domain Bacteria; phylum Planctomycetota; class Planctomycetia; order Pirellulales; family Lacipirellulaceae; genus JABDGM01. Next base: position 2,288 of record JBIOWO010000132.1, read on the forward strand.
CGACGTGCTCGATCGGGCCGCCGACTTGTGGGTCGAGGCCCGGAATGGCGGCCATCCACAACGCGACGCGGACCTGATCATCGCAGCTACAGCGTTGATCAATAAACGCACGATGGTCACCGGCAACACACAGCATTTCCAAAGGATCCGTGGATTGTTGATTGCCGATTGGCGAACCAGCTGATTCCTGCGGCGCTACGGCGGCGGTAACGCAGCTAGCTTTCGCTGGCGATTCGCAGTGCGCGGACCTACAATGGCTCGAAACCGCTGCGGCACCCGCGCCATGTCGACCATAAATGACAATTCGCCGGAGCTCCCTGCGCGACACAAAAAGTTACTCGTGGCGTGGGTGATTTTTCTGGCCGTCGTGTTCGGCTTCGGCTGGTATAAGTCGGCGGAGAACGCGCGGGACTGGCGGAAGGCGCGCGAGTGGGACGAGCGCTACCAGCAGCTAATGAAGGATGGCGAAGCAGAATGGACGCGATGGATCGAGCACTTTCGTTCGCTGCAAGTGAATCGCGGATCGCAGCGGCTCTTGGAGGAAGAACTCAACGGCGGCCAACCATTTGATCTGCGGCATGAAGGCGAGGATGAAGTCTATGAGTGGACGGAGCCGAAGTTCGGGGGCAAGGTCTGGCTTAGATTTCGCTCCGGCGAGTTGCGGGGACACAGCGGCAACTGGGGCACGGATCGACTGCTGGCGGTTCATCCGCAGCCGCTACGGCAGGCCCATGACAAAACGGCCGACCGGATTCGGCGGCGGATTGCGAGCGCGGGCGTCTACACGTGGCTGGCGGCGTTCGTTGTCTGGATGGTTGTGAGTCGGCGGCGGCTCGTCGCGGCCCAGGTAATGTTGGCGGCGGCGCTGGCCAGCGGTATGGCCTGGCTGGTTAATCCGGCATACACCATTACGGGCCGCGGCGTTTTTTCGAACGACAATCTGTTCTGGGCGGCACTCATGATTGTCATCAGCGTCTACCTGCTGGCCGTGACGCTCTCGGTTCATGCGAAAACTGAGCTGGAAGTCCCCCGCGTTCGCTTTGGCCTGCGCCAACTTCTGCTGGCGGTAACGGTCGCGGCAATTCTGCTGGCGGCGGGACCGTTCGGCTTTGTCACGTTCAACGTGGCCGTGGGCGGAATGCTGCTGTTCATGCTCGTCTACCACCACTACCGCTCGCGGCTGGAATCGGCGGCGTAAACCGGCATGGACGCGACCAGGTTTCGGGCGACAATTACATTGCCATGTCGTCCGCCGCGTCTACAAATTCGGCTCAACAAGTGCAGCGCGAAATCGAGCGCCTGCTGGCCGGGTATCCGCGCGACGGCGGGGCTGCGTGGCCGGTAGAGGTGGCTCAGACATTGCATCTGGCGCGGGTGCTTTGTCAGCGGGC